>DATBXH010000497.1:0-2583 GCA_036514375.1 Bacteroidales bacterium
GGAACAAACCATATGCATGGTTCTCACACCCTTCTCCATTCATTTTTACATTCAGGTTATTCCTTACTAATCCTCCGTGAAGCGTAACAACAGATGATTGTACATTGCTTGCGGCCGATTGGTTTATAAAGGTATGTGATATTTGAACAGAATCATTATGCTCATTTTGAACTTTGAAAGAATCGAATTTTGCATTTTCGCCAACAAAGATTTCAGAAACCGAATTAGTTAAAAATTTCTGGGGGCTCAGCGTATGGTCGCACACAACAACTTTAATTTCACTTTCAGGTTCAATAATAAACAAATTTCGATGCTGTACCATTAATTCTTCATCGGACAGGAGCACATTAATGATCTGAATAGGTTTCTCAAGTATAGTTCCTTTGGGGACATGCAGAAAAATTCCATCCATGGCCATTGCCGTATTAATTGCCACAAAGCTATCATTTGTCGAAGAATACTTGCCTAAGTGTTTAGAGATCAACTCGGGGTATTTCTTTAAAGCCTCAGCTAAACTCCCTACAACAATATTACCTGGCAGGCTCCGCAACGGATTCTGTTTGTCAAAATAAAACCCATTGAGCAATATTACAATATGAGTATCTAACGAAGGTACATCGCACTGAAAAATATGATTGATATTAAAGTCTATGGGCTTGGGAGATAAGTACTTTTTGTAACCATTCTTAAAAAATGGCTCAAGAAAGGTGTATTTGTAATTTTCGTCCTTTTTGCCCGGGAACCCTTTCTCGATAAAAAGTTGCATAGCTTCTTCCCTCATTTTTGCCACAAAATCCGGTGATGATGAAAGTAGCTGCTTTTTGTTTTCCTGAAATAATGCAGGAAATATATTTGTAGTTTCAGTCGTATTCATTGTTCGAAGCTTATTTAATAACTTCACTTCCATTTAATTCAGGATAAATCTCTTTCTTTATCCAATCATATCCCTTTTCTTCCAATTCGTAAGCCAATTCTTTGGTTCCCGATTTTACAATACGACCATCCATCAAAACATGCACAAAATCAGGCACAATATAATCAAGAAGTCGTTGATAATGCGTAATTACAATTGTAGCATTATCGCTGGTTTTTAATTTATTAACGCCATTAGCAACCACGCGCAAAGCATCAATATCAAGTCCTGAATCGGTTTCGTCCAGAATAGCCAGTTTAGGTTCAAGTAGTGCCATCTGAAAAATTTCATTTTTCTTCTTTTCCCCACCTGAGAAACCTTCGTTAACCGCACGATTGGTCAGATTTGAATCTATTTCGACCAGGTTCTTTTTTTCACGCATTACCTTCAGGAAGTCTGAAGCTGAAAGAACAGGAAGCCCTTTAAATTTACGATGTTCATTCAAGGCAGTTTTCAGGAAATTAACCATACTTACCCCGGGGATCTCAATTGGATACTGAAAGCTAAGAAATATACCTTTTTTCGCACGGTCTTCAGGGCTCATTTCGAATAAATCTTCTCCTAAATAAGAGACCTTACCGTGGGTAACTTCAACATATTCCCTACCAGTAAGAACCGAAGCCAGTGTACTTTTGCCTGATCCGTTTGGCCCCATAATAGCGTGTACTTCACCTGCTTTAACTTCGAGATTAATACCTTTGAGAATTTCTTTATCATTAATAGAAGCCTTTAAGTCTTTAATTTGTAACATACTAATAGAATTCATTTATTGATTTAAAGCGCGAAAATTCAAGATTTTTCCCTTAATCTTTGCGTCTTTATAACTTTGTGTTTTTATATTTTCTAACCCACACTCCCTTCCAAACTGATTTGAAGCAATTTTTGAGCCTCAACTGCAAATTCCATGGGTAGTTGATTCAATACTTCGCGAGCATAACCATTTACAATTAGGCCTACGGCATCTTCGGTGCTTATTCCACGTTGATTGCAATAAAATATCTGATCTTCGCCTATTTTTGAGGTGGTTGCTTCGTGCTCCACTTTGGCCGTTTTATTGTCTACTTCAAGATAAGGGAACGTATGAGCCCCACACTTACTTCCCAGTAACAATGAGTCGCACTGCGAAAAATTACGGGCGTTATCAGCCGATTTAGCAACACGCACCAACCCTCTGTAACTATTATTACTTTTACCCGCAGAGATTCCTTTTGAAACAATGCGGCTGCGTGTATTTCGCCCAATATGTATCATCTTGGTACCGGTATCAGCCTGTTGATAGTTATTGGTTACAGCCACCGAATAAAACTCAGCTGTTGAATTATCACCACGAAGAATGCAACTAGGATATTTCCAGGTAATAGCAGAACCTGTCTCAACCTGAGTCCAGGACACTTTGGAATTTACCCCCTTACAAATACCCCGTTTAGTCACAAAATTATAGATTCCGCCTTTCCCATCCTTGCTTCCGGGATACCAGTTCTGTACCGTAGAGTATTTAATTTCTGCATTATCCAGAGCAACCAGCTCAACTACTGCGGCATGTAACTGATTTTCATCCCGCATAGGAGCAGTGCATCCTTCAAGATAAGATACGTATGCTCCTTCATCGGCAATCAGTAAGGTACGTTCAAATTGTCCTGTGTTAGCCGCATTAATTCTGAAATAAGTTG
>DATBXH010000498.1:0-5363 GCA_036514375.1 Bacteroidales bacterium
CCAGCCGGTTTTTCTTTTAATCAACTTAACATCCTTTGCTAACAGAATCCTAACAATAGAGATATAGCTTTGAGTTGGTCCCGGACTATGCATATAGTCGCCATCGGAATTATACAAACCCTAAAAACAATACATATGAAAACAAGTAAAACGCTATTCTTACTGTTCTTTTTAGTCCTTACTGCAGGATTATTTGCCCAGGGGAATTTTCGTACCAGGAATGTCATTATCATCACACTTGATGGTTTAAGATGGCAGGAGGTATTTACCGGAGCTGATTCGGCACTAATTAATAACAAGGAAATTACCAAGAGCCTGGAACCGACTGTGAAAAAGTACTGGAGTTCCGGCCCGGATGAAAGACGCAATCTATTGATGCCGTTTTTATGGGGTACCATTTCCAAAGAAGGCCAGCTATATGGTAACCGTAATAGAGGAAGCAATGTAAACGTTTCGAACAAATACTGGTTTTCCTATCCGGGTTACAGCGAAATTTTTTGCGGTTTTGTCGACGACGGCATCAATACCAATGATTTAAATCCAAATCCGAACATAAATGTTTTGGAAGTGATTAACCAATATGATGATTTTAGAGGCAAAGTTGCGGCTTTTACTTCCTGGGATGCTTTCCCTTATATCCTTAATGCAAAGAGAAGCGGTATTTTGGTGAACTCAGCCTTTCAACAACAGGAACCGGTTTCTGAAAATGTCAAAATGCTTAACCAGATTCAAACACAGCTTCCTGATATCCTGGAAGGTGTTCGACTTGACGCTGTGACCTTTTATCAAGGCTTTGAATACCTGAAAGCCCAGCGGCCCCGTGTTTTATATTTGGGACTTGATGAAACCGACGATTTGGCTCATGACGGCCGTTACGACCTGTATCTGAATGCAATTAACAATAGCGACAAGTATATTCAGGTATTGTGGCAATGGATTCAAAGCCAGCCTGATTATCAAAACCAAACCACCATGCTGATCACCGTGGATCATGGAAGAGGTGAAGGAAATCCGGGTTGGAGAAACCATGGACGCAAAACCTCCGGATCGGATCAAACCTGGTTTGCTATCTTAGGTCCGGATACTCCGGCGCTTGGCGAAGTTGGCAAGGATTCAAACCAATGTTATAGCAACCAATTTGCACAAACAATAGCAGAACTTTTGGGAATCAAATATATAGGTCAGCGGCCCACGGGAAACTATATTTCCTCCGTATTCGAAAGCCAGGAGTTGAAAAATGCGTTAACAAACAAATAAACAGCCTGACATGAAAACTAACATAAAAGCAGTGATTCTGGATTGGGCAGGTACTTCCGTAGATTTTGGCAGTATGGCTCCTGTTTTGGTATTTCAGGAAGTCTTTAAAGAAAAAGGAATTGATATCAGCCCGGTTGATGCGAGAAAATTTATGGGTTTGGATAAAAGAGATCATACCCGTAGGATTTTGAATCTGACACATGTTAAAGATCAATGGTTAGAGAAATATGGGTTCGGGCCACGCGATACTGATGTAGAGGAAATTTTTACCAGGTTGGAACCAAAATTGGCAGATGTAGCGGCTGATCTTTCCATACCCATACAAGGAGCAATTGAATTTGTGGATGAAATGCATGCTTTGGATATTAAAGTAGGCACAACTACAGGGTATGTCTCATCCATGATGGAGCGCATTGTTCCGGAAGCAAAAAAACGCGGGTTTGACCCTGATTGTGTTGTAAGCTCTTCAGACGTTCCCGGAGGGAGACCTTTTCCTTATATGTGTTTTCTTAATGCCATAAAAATGGAAGTATTTCCGTTGTCGCATATGATTAAGATCGGCGATACGGTGGCCGATATTCTGGAAGGGCTGAATGCCGGCATGTGGACAATAGGATTGTCCGAATCGGGCAATGAGGTTGGACTCACACAGGATGAAATTTATAATCTTGATCCGGGGCTGTGTGATGAATTAATTGAGAATGCCGGGCTGCGGCTGAAAAAAGCCGGGGCTCATTATATTGCCCGGGGAATATGGGAATGCTTACCCATTATTAAGCATATTGAAGAACGTATCCGTTCAGGCGAAAACCCACTTGCTGAGATAATTGCGGTTGACAGCAGCAGGTAATTTTTAACCGGATAACCATACTCAATCCTATGAAAAGCATCCTCAGAAAACCGGGGTCACAGGTATTTATTGCCGCCTGGCTTGCTTATGCAGGATTTTATTTTTGCAGAATACAGTTTAAAATAAATTTTTTTGTTTATGGATAAATTATTATTTACTCCCGGCCCGCTTACCACCAGTACCAAAGTGAAAGAAGCCATGCTCCGCGATTTGGGCTCCCGGGATTATGAATTCATCGAAAAAGTAAATTTTGTTAGAAACGAACTCCTCTTACTGGCCGGCGTTTCGAAACAAAGTGGTTATGAGTCAATCATCATACAAGGTTCCGGAACATTTGGAATTGAAGCGGTCATCTCATCGGTTATACCAGCCGAGGGTAATCTCTTGGTCATCATCAATGGAGCTTATGGTGAGCGAATTTCAAAAATGGCCGAAATACATAAAATCAAACAAACGCGGATGGTAAATGCGGAAAATGAATGGCCCGATATCCCAAGGATAGAAGAAATACTTAAATCCAATCCTTATATAACACATGTGGCGGTTGTGCATTGCGAAACAACCACAGGAATAATCAACCCTGTGGAAGCCATCGGACTGCTTTGCCAATATTATGATAAAACGTTCATTGTTGATGCCATGAGCAGCTTTGGCGCTTACCCGCTCCATATGCAAAAGTGCAATATCGATTTTCTCATTTCCTCGTCCAATAAATGTATTGAAGGGGTTCCCGGTTTTTCGTTTGTCATTGCAAAAAGGGAAAAACTTGAAGAAGTCGAGGGTAAAGCAAGGTCGCTTGTACTCGATCTGTATGCCCAGTGGAGAGGACTCGAAACCGACGGACAATTCAGATTTACACCTCCAACACACGTCATCCTTGCATTTGAGCAAGCCCTTAAAGAGTTGGAAGCAGAGGGAGGCATTGCCGGTCGGGCCCATCGTTATCAGGAGAATTATAATAAGTTGATAAAAGGGATGCGCGAACTTGGTTTTCGCGAATACCTTGCTCCCAAGATGCAGGGATATATTATCACTTCATTTTATTATCCGCAACATGTCAACTTTGATTTTAAAACCTTCTACAAGAAGCTAAGCGACAAAGGTTTTGTGATTTACCCTGGTAAACTTGGCCATGCCGATTGCTTCCGGATAGGCAACATCGGGAAAATTTTTGGTGATGATATTGACAGGCTTCTTAATCATATTAGGCAAGCATTACAGGAGATGGAAATTCCGGAAGATTCCAGGAAAGTGGAAGTTTTGTAGCAAGTTCATCCTTTGTTTTTGGTATAATGGACGCTGTCTAAAAAGACTCTGATGCGGCGTAATCTGGAACTTAACGAAGTGTTCTCACGAACGAAGTGAGTAAATTATGCCTAGCGTACTGCTCTGTAATACAATACGGAGCGCTGAGCGTAGTCTCCAGACTACGCTCAATTCCTGATTTTTTAGATAGCCTCTATAAATTCTTTCTTGTGAATACCTGAGGTACAAAAAGCTGAATGACAGGAAATATTGGTTTAGCTGTAAAATTGTCTAACTCACTTGTAATTCCTTATAAAGAACCTGCGCAAAATTGCGATTATTTTTGAAGGTATCAACTGCCGATGCGGATTCATCCGACAACCCTGTTACGGCCACGGCAATTTGCAACGACAGTGCGTCGAGCAGTTTATATCGTCTGAGATAGAGTGCACGTTTTGTTGTTTTGATCTCATGCATCTCCTTACGAACCGGTGTTAACGGGAGTTCATACCAGCCGTCACTTCCTGGTTGGCCGCCTGACTCCGTCCAAATGGAGTTATAATTGAAGTGAATGGAATGTCTCCAGGGCAAATGAATTGTATGTTTACGGCGATAGGCCTGAATAGAATCACCCACACCGTAAAGGGCGGTAACTCCCAATTGCCTCGAAAACTCCTGAATTGCAAAAATAATAAATGATTTTGGGCGTAACCCGTGCATCAGTTTTTGAGCTTCCTTGGAGTAATATTCATCATTTCTGGCATGGCCCTGAATGCAGCCAATCCGGCAAACCCAACACCCGTCACTTACTTCTTCGACTGAAAATGCTGCATCTACAATCTTTCCTCCCAATCGGTCGCATTCAAAAGAAAAAACCATTTCTCCTTCTTTCCGGTATCGGTTATCATATCTTAAGATCAACGCCCCTTCAATAGTGTCATTGAGCTTAAAACGTGCAATTTCCAGACCGTTGCTGTTGGTGATTACCTGCATGAACGCCTCCCCCTTGCTCATGATATACCGGTAGGAATCGAGAATGACTTTTATTTTTTGCTTCCTGGTCCATCTGATCGACATATAGACATTAAATATTTTGAAATAAAGCCGCGGGCGGTGTTCGGAAACTACAAGGAAATCGGGTGATTTGAGAATCCTGAACCACGCAGATGCAAATTTTGCATTCATCAGTGCACCAAAAAAACTTCTCCATTTTTGTCTCCGCTGATAGCTTTTGCGCTCGTCCGCAAATGCTTGTGTTGCTAATCGCCAACCATCAACGGCAACGTTAAGAATTGGAATCCGGACTATCATATTCCCAAAGTTTTCGCGAAGTAATCTGAAATAGTTTGTGGTATCTGAACCGGTTCTCTTTCCCTCGGACCTTATTTTTTCTTTATTCTTCATCGTTGTCAACATGAATCTTTCTAATGTTTCTTAAGCATAGCCCGTTACGAACTTTATAAGCGGGGAGTGAAATAACCTGGTCAATTGGATCCAAACTGTATATGAACACTGGTTTTATATGAATCCGGTTTTTAAAAATTAAGTAAGGATACTTTTGTCTATTTAATGTGTAAGGAACAACGAATAATTCTCCTTTGTTCAACCATGTACTGCAGCAGGATATCACTCATTTTGTGCTCTTTTGATCGTCTTTTTACAGGAAGATTTGAAAAAATTCAAAAAACCAATGAATTACAAAATCAGGTTCCTGAAAAATACAGCTCTTTCAAATATTGGTTTAAGTTTTTTGCAGCAAAGTTCAGATTATCGATTGAATCTTATGTTTGATTTTCGTTAAGCTTAAATGAATATTTTCTTAAATGGATGTTCGCAGATAACAGAGGATATTTGGCTTGGGAATCTCAGCAGGTGCTATCCCGGAAGTCAATAGCATCATCTTTTAAATGGAAACTCCTCACTTAAAAGGTGAAACTTTCCCCTTACAAGGTAGAACTTTGCCCTTTTAAGGTAGAACTTTGCCCTTTTAAGGTGGAAGTTCGCCCTTTTA
>DATBXH010000499.1:0-4490 GCA_036514375.1 Bacteroidales bacterium
TTATACCCGGTTTCCTGAGGAGAAAGCACCTGACTGATAAACTGGTAATACCGACCTGTGGCAAATCGCGCTGAAAACTTCCCGGAAAACCTGTAATTCGCAGCAAACCTTGGCTCTAAATAAAAATGTCCGGTTCCGTCATAATAACTGGCACGTAATCCTGGTTTAATTGTGAATTTACCGGATATGGAAATCCGGTCCAGGGCATAGAAAGAGGTAAGCCACGACGATTGATTCGTGTTATTATATACATAAAGTTTATTCGCGTCCTTATAGTAATAAATTGTATTTTGTCTTTCGGAGATTCCGAAATCGAGCTGATTGTTGTTATTTACATACCAGATATTCTTTAATGAAAGTGAATAATCTTTCAGCGTATTTTTGTCATACATATTAAAATTATTGGACGAATCGGGCAAATAAGGGCGCCGATCTGTGTCCTGTGGTGCCATATTTTTTATTAACGTGACATTGGTATATTCGTTTGAATATCCTGATGTGCCTAACTGCAGATTCGAAAAGAATGAACCGTTCCATTGCTTAAGCCAGGTGGCACTAAGTCCGTAATTACTCCAATTATTATTATCTTCTGAAATCACATTTGATGAATGATCAATGCCGCCATATTTATTATCGTAAAAATCCTTCCCACCATAATAACTTAAGGAAAGATTCTCCTTATTATTGATTCTGTAAGTGAGCTTTGTATCAAAGTCATAAAAATAAAACGATGGTTTTGTTGTTTCAACAATACCATCGGATGATCCTTTATACGAATCGGAACTTTTCTCAAATAAACCGTCTGCAAACGAAGTGCTGTAGATATCGGAATACGAACGGCGCCCGGCTGCAATTAATGTAAGCTTCCTGCTTAATGGAATCTCGGTAGCAAGGTTGGCATTAATCAGGTTTACATCTCCATAAATCGTCGGTCTTGTTTGATTTCCCGACTTGCCTGTGATATCAAGAATGCCAGAAACCCGTTCGCCGTATCTGGAATCGTAGCCTCCTTTATAGATTTGTATATCCTTGATTACATTAGGATTTAATGAAGAAAATACTCCGAAATAATGACTGAGATTGTACAACGTTTGTCCATCAAACAGGACCAGGTTCTGATCGCTTGATCCTCCGCGAATGCTCAATTCTGAAGAATTCTCGGAATATTTTATGCCGGGAAGGAGTTGAAGCGTTTTAAAAATATCGGTCTCCGCAAGCAATGGTAAATCGATTAATTTGGACGGGTTCACTGTTGTGGCAAAATCCACATCATTACGATAATCGATCATGTCCAATGTATTGCCCTTTACCAGAACCGAATCGATCTTCTGAACTTTGCGGCTCAATCTGAAATCGCAATTTAGTAATGGTTTATCCCAGGCGATTGAAGTATCTACGGGCTGATAACCGATGAAACTTACCACCACATGCATAGGATTGGGCACCACATTTTTTATACAAAAGGTTCCATTCTCAGAGGCATACATATTAACATTCTGATTGCTGAGACTAACCGAAGCGAAAGGTAACTGCTCTCCGCTTTCCTTGTCAAGGACGGCTCCAATCAGCTGACATTCTGCTGTTGCACTATTGCTTATGCTCTCGGGATCGTCAATAATCAGATATCGGTCGTGCTTAACCTGAAACTGTAAACCTGTGTTGGATAAAAGACTGGTGATAAGTTCGTCTCCTGAATTACCGCTAACCTCTTTATTGATTATGATTGCGCCTAACTTTTTAGCGTCAAAAGCAAATTTTATATCAAATTGCTTTGATACCTGAAGCAAAGCTTCAGATAAAGGAACATTGGAAAAGGTTAACTTAAATTTTTGGGCGTTTGATGTATAAAAATGCAGGAAGGAAAGCAGTATGGTACCAACAATAAATTTATTTATCCTTTTCTTTAATATATATTGTACTGTTTTGACCAATTTCATAAGTTAAACCCAAAGGTATACAAACAATGTCTAACGCACTTACCAGGTTTTTGTTCGTGAAACTACCTGTAAAATACCGTTCTTGCATTTTTGTAACAACAAAGGTAACATTAAATTGGCGTCCTATTTCACTCAAAACAGAACTTATTGATGCATCTTCGAAGTTAAATTCACCCATCCGCCAACTGGCAGCAGAAACAATATTTTTATCTTCATATTTTTCAAGTCTTCCATTGTGGATTAATGCACTTTCGCCCGGAGTAACAATGACCGACTGATCGCCTGAAGTAACCGATATCTTTCCTGTCAGACAACTTACTTTAAATGAGCTATCCCTTGAAAATACATTGAATGTAGTTCCCAGTATTCTGATATCTGCCAATTTGGTACTAATGGTAAACGTATTACCTTTTCTGATATTGAAAAATGCTTCGCCATCGAGCTTCAGATATCTGTATTTATTGAATTTATTCTTACTAAAGAAAATTTTACTGTCGGCATTCAATGTAACCAACGAACCATCGGGCAACTGATAAGCACTATGCTGGCCTTTATTAACCGCAACCTCAGTCATGGGTTTCCTGATCCAGATATTCCAGATTCCGAATAACAATACTACAAATGCAGCAGCCGATGTAACCCAATAGATAATATTCGTTTTGGTAGTTTGGGAAGAATAAACAGCTTTCCTTCCGGAAGCTATCTTAGTTTTCAGTTGTTGCAAAGCTTCGTCCTTCGACAAGGTTACCGGAACCTCATAAGTAGTAGAATATCGAAGAACTTTCTGCTCCATACTCAGTTTTTTAAATTCTTCTTCGTCAAGATAATCTCTATGTAAATTCTCATCCATCTTTTACCTGTTAAATATTCATCTCTATTCTCTTCCTCAGGAAAGCCAATGCTTTCTCCATCCGTTTTTCGACCGCTTTAACGGTCAGTCCTAAATTCTCTGCTATCTCATTGTAAGTAAACTCATCGATCCTATTCATCAGAAAAACCGTACGCTTCTTTTCATCAAGATCGGCAAGCGCTTTTTGCAACCGCTGATCAAACTCCTTCATTTCGAGTTCAAAATCCGGCGCTTCTGCAAGGGTATTCCGCTGAAAATTGTTGACAAACCTGAACGAAACCTTCTGGTGCTCAATCCGGTTTAAGAACATATTATTCGCAATAGTGAATAATAAACTTTTAACAGTTTCAATCTTTATTTCTTCCTTCTTCTCCCATATCTTCAGAAAAACTTCCTGTGTAATATCTTCGGCAACCTGTACGTCGCCAGATTTATAATAAATAAAATTCCGAACCGGATCGTACCAACTATGAAATACCTTGTCAAACTCTGCCTGAGTTATACCTATCATCAGAAATTATTTGAGAATTCTCTTACAAAATTTACCATAATACAGACAAAAAAACAAATACCCTACTTGTTTTGTAAAGTTTTTTTGGAGATTGGCTGGTTGTGCTTAGTGCATGGTACCCAGTGCTTAGTACATTGTTTTATATTCTTGCTAACCAATAACAGTCTATTGTTTATTGCCGGCAGCCACTTACTTTTTCCCTCTCAGTTCTGCCGCTTTTTTAAAACAATCAGCAGCTTTCTGAGGTTGTCCCAGGTTTTGATAAGTAATACCCAAATTGATAAAGATATTTGCATCGTTAGGATCGAGAGAAAGAGCTTTCTGAAGCATTTCGGCAGAATGGGCATAATCCTGCTTAAGACCGTATGCCACACCCAGGTCAACATAAACTTCTTTCTCATTCGGATTAAGAGTCATGGCTTTAGAAAGATATACAATGGATTTATCCAAATCATGTTTTTCCTTTCCGTAAAGCTTTCCCAACTGATAAGTCACCTGGTAGCTATTGGGTTGATAAGTCAGCATTTTATCAAGAATAAAGATTTTAGTATCCGCATTGTTTTCCCTGTTTACCAAGGCTTGCATATTTTTAAATGCAAGGTCGTTCTCAGGGCGCAGGCTTAAAACCGTCGTGTAACATAGCATAACAGAATCAATTCCGTTGTTCTTTTTGAAACAGGCATTTCCCAGCAACAGCCAGGCATCGATATATTTGGGATGAATGGATACGGATCTTTTTAAATAATCAATCGATTGATTCAGAACGGCCTGTTTTCGAGACTGATTTGCCACAGTATCGATACTTTCGAGTAATACACCACCCGCAGAACAGTTACTCTTAGCACTGTTGAACGAAGTTTTAACATCGGTAGTAAATAAGGTATAATCGTTATACCAGACCTTGTTCCTGCTGATAACTTTTCCCCCTGCAGCAATAAAAACCACACTCAAAATCGAAATAACCGTGTATTTCCAAACAGTTCCACGCACTATCAAAGCAGAAAGCCCCATGCCAACCAGAATACAAAAACCTGCCGAAGAGAAATACAGAAACCGCTCGCTCATAAAGGTACCTATCGGAAAAAACAGGTTCGAGACCAGGACAAGCGGCATCAGATACCATGCCAGCGAAAAGGCAGTCAGCATGTTTCTCCTTATGCTTATGAGCATCCATACTATTAGCAGGATGTAA
>DATBXH010000500.1:0-2019 GCA_036514375.1 Bacteroidales bacterium
AAGCCCGGATTGGATCAAAATTTTAAATATTACAGAAAACAGGCTATGCAACTGGCCTCAAAAATGAGATTTGTTTCTGCTCAATTTTTAGCATATATCGATCAGGAAATATGGAAGGAAAATGCTACCCATGCAAATCGAATGGCTCAGCTTTTATATAATGAATTAAAAGGAATAAAAGGGATTGAAATTACGCAAAAAACATTAGCAAACGGGGTGTTTGCAATCGTTCCAAAGGAAATTATCCCAGTGTTACAGGAAAAATTTTTCTTTTACGTTTGGGATGAGGATAGGGGTGAAGTGAGGTGGATGACTTCGTGGGATACGCAAGAGTCAGATATAAAATCATTTACTGGATTAATTCGGAGTTTACTTCGTTAATTTAAAAAAAAGCGTTAAACAATTAATTAGTCACATACGTTTTTTAAAAGTCAACCGTTTATGTATTGATATCGGAATTTAATATCCGAATATTCATTTTTTAATACACTATTTATGAAACAATTTAGGATTATAGCATTTGTTTTAATTCCAACCGTTCTAATTTTATTACTTATAAGCCAACTTCAATCCTGTAAACACGATCCGATAGGGGTCGGAAATTTAAGAGAAGTGTGTTTTGAAGGTGAGATCCTTCCTATGCTGAAAAACTCATGTGGTATGAGTGGGTGCCATGACGGGCAATCCGGTGAAGGAAGACGGTTCAGTGTTTCGGATTATCAGTCTGTTATGAGAATCGTTACTCCGGGCAATGCCAATAAAAGCGACCTTTATCAGGTATTAGGAAAAGTTTATGGCAATATCATGCCTCCAAGTCCATATCCACCATTAAGCAAAGAAAATCGAACCTTAATTGAAGTTTGGATTGAACAGGGGGCAAAAGATACCAAATGTGATACAACCTCCACAGGAACAACATCCCAGACAAACAGCGATACTGTCTGTTTTAATCAGACTATACTTCCTATTCTTCGTTCTTCCTGCGGTATCACGGGATGCCATGATGATATAACACGTAAAGAAGGTTACACGTTGGTTAGTTATGTTACCCTTATACAACGTTCCGGTTCAATTGTACCTTTTAATCCCGGGGCGAGTAAAATTTATAATGTTATGACTGGCGGAGAAGAGATTATGCCTCCTACCGGATCATTAACCTCTGCACAGATTGAATCATTTCGCAAATGGATTGCCCAGGGAGCATTAAACAGCGATTGTCCTCAGGCTTGCGATACAAGCGGAACCATATCTTTTGCTTCAAAAATATGGCCAATTATACAGAATAATTGCAAGGGATGCCATGGAGCGACCAGTCCAAGTGGTGGGGTTAATCTTTCAGATTATACACAAGTAAAATATTATGCTGATAATTTGAGAAACTCCACGCCCATAATACTTGGGGCAATTGAGCAACTTCCGGGTTTCTTTGCAATGCCTCCTTCCGGAAAACTGGATGGCTGTGATATTACGAAAGTGAATCTTTGGATTCAGCAGGGAAAGCAAAACAATTAGCAAATCAATTCTTTATCCTTTGTAATCATATAATTCTTAATCTATGCGTTATTTATTCTTTGTTTGTATTTTAATTCTATCCCTTTTAGGAGGATGCTATTATGATAGCACTGAAAGTTTGTATCCATCTCTTTCGCAATGCGATACAACGAATGTTACATATTCAAATTCCATTGTTCCTATTCTGAGTAATAATTGTTACTCCTGCCACAGCAATGCAACATATCAGAGCGGTGGCGGTGTAAAGTTTGAAAATTATACTGATTTGAAAGTATATGTCGATAATGGAAAATTGTATAATGCAGTGGCACATACTGGTCCATATCCAATGCCTCCGAGTTCTCCCACACTTGACGACTGTAAGTTGGCGGACTTTAAGAAATGGATCAATGCCGGAGCCCCAAATAATTAGTAATTAAATTCCTATCAACATGAAATTTCTATATTTTATTAGTCTCTTACTGTTCTTATTATTTGTTTTTGAACCCGGCCATAGCCAGGATTTGG
>DATBXH010000501.1:0-3076 GCA_036514375.1 Bacteroidales bacterium
AGGACTTCCCTGGTACACGTGGTTGTATAACAAATAGGCGATAGGCAGCATATCTACATCTGCAATGGTAGAATTGGCCGGATACGAATCTTTCCAGAAATCATTAAAAAACGAATTCAAAGCAGTATTGGTAGGAGCGAATACACTGTACGATTTACTCGAGAGGGTAGCCAAATCGGCATAATCGGCGTAACTGCCTTCCCCGTTATATGACCATTCGGATGCGATCTGAGGCAATCCCGTATGTTCGTATACGAATAACGAATCGCCTGGGGCTGCATACTGAGCACTGGCATTTTTATCGTACCAGAAAGTTGAGAACCGATCGTACATATTCACAAAGGTGGAGTAGTCGGGATCCTTTTTTAACTCCTTGTAAACAGTTTCCAAAGGATCGAGAACTTTATCCAAAATATATACATATCCATTATCGGTAGGAATGGCATAATCCGAAACAGAAGCATTCGATACATTAAATGCTCCTCCATCTCCAGTCCAGGTACTTTGCGGATAGAAATATTCGTAATTGTACTTAGCAGCGATGTTTTTGGTATTAAAAAGATAACTTGAAAAGATAGGAAGGAACCTTTCTTTATGGATTACATCTCTGATTTTTCCGGTTACAGGGTCCAAAACCTGTTCGATGGTATCCTTGCTTTTAGTACGTTGCTTAAAATACAAACCATAAGAAGCAGTACTGGTAGTGGCTTGACCGTTAGGCTGATAGTTTGCCAACTGATCCTTATTAAAGGAATAATAAACCAGATGATATCCGACCAGCTTATTTAAATCGCTCGGAGAAATATCATCGATGGAATTGTAGCCCTTTGCCTGAAGGTATGCTTTCATAGCATCATCCGTTGGGGCCATCACCGTAATAAGACCTTTCCCGTTGACGAGATCTTTAAAAGCAGATTTCTCTACTGCTTTTAAAAAAAGTGTCATATCACTCCTTGAGGATAATACTTCCCAGGCATTACCTTTCAACCAGTCGGGGCGATCGTACAATTTGTTTTTGTCCTGACAGGAACTCATTATAGATATCAGCAGGACCACCCATATCCATAATCTCTTTTTTAAAAAGTGTAGCATAAAATTTAAATTTTGTAATTTGATAGTTAATTATGCGTGAATTACTGAATAGATAGTAGTTAGAAAGCATTATATCTTTCTAAAAAAGCATCTCTTTCATGAAAAAAATTGTAGATTTTTGAAATAGGCATAAGAAAATAGCCTTCATTGCCATTGTTTAGTCTCATAAATAATTCTGTTTTAATTAAGGTAGTCAGACTTTTAAAATCTGTTACCAAAGTAGAGGAATAGCTCGTGAAAAACTGGTAAAAACTTTCAAAAAGCATGGTCAAATTGACAACCAGCATTTGCAACTAACCAGGTAAGTTTTTAAAATTCAGTGGAGTGTCAATTTTTTATAGTTTTCAGAAAATCTGTTGGAGTAATGTTATATTTTTCCTTGAAACATTTGCTGAAATATCCCGCGTCGTTAAATCCGATTTGAAAAGCCACCTCAGAAACTGTAAAGTTTCCTGATTGCAGCAACTGGTGACCGCGCTTTACACGCATCTCCCTCATGAATTCTACAGGCGCCATATTGGTTAGGCCTTTCAGTTTTTTAAAGAAAGATGTTCGCCCTAACCCAACTGTCGAAGCGATCATTTCCACATTAAAGTCGGTATTGACCATGTTTTCTTCAATAATTCGAATAACATCTTTCAGGAAGACTTCGTCCTTGGAAGTCACAATGATTTCATCCGGAGACAAATCAATCGTTTTATATTTATTATCGAATTTTTCAATAAGCCGTTTCCGTTGGTCAAGCAAATTGGTGATGCTCACTTTCAGGTATTCCATACTGAAAGGCTTTGTAATATACGCATCGGCACCATATTTCAACCCTTCAATCATATTCTCGACGGATGATTTTGCAGTCAGTAATATAATAGGTATATGACTGGTCTTAAAATCATTTCTAAGTTTATCGGTCAGTTCGATACCGTCCATTTTGGGCATCATAATATCGCTGATGATCAGATCCGGTACCACCGTTTGTGCTTTATCCCAACCGTCAAGTCCATCCACAGCTTCTTCAACATTATAATAATCGGTCAGTTTTTTAAGGAGATAGGATCGCAGGTCAAGATTGTCTTCTACCACCAGAATCACAGGTGCCTCCTTCTTTATTTCAGGTTTTGCATCGGTCGTAAATGGAGCATTTGTTAATTCGCTTTGAGCAAAACTGTGGATGATGGTATTGTTGTTCTGTGTATCAAATTCAACCTCGCTGGCCATAAAATGGCTTTTACCTTTTGAAAGCCTGATAATGAAAGTACTTCCCTTTCCGGGTGCACTATCTACCATAATATTCCCGACGTGAAGCGAAATTATTTCTTTTACCAGGGAAAGTCCTATTCCTGTTCCTTTTGTACGAAAATCTGCAGACTTATGCGAGATGGCAAACCGTTCGAACAGGTAAGGCATATCCTCCGGTGAAATTCCAACTCCGGTATCCTTCACAACAATCTCAAAGAATTCAGTATTTTTCACATCGTTCACAATGACTTCAATCGTCTTGTTTTCGGGAGTAAACTTAAATGCATTGGATAACAGGTTAAAAATAGCAGTATCCATTTTGTCGTGGTCAATCCAACCATTTAATTTTTTAGCGTTTGAAGTAAACTTATACTCAATTTTTTTTGATGCAGCCAGTTCCCTGAATCCATCATAAATATCCTTCACAAAAGAGACGATCTCGGTTTCGGAAATACTAAGACGCATTTTGCCGGTTTCGATCTTCCTGAAATCGAGCAATTGATTAATGTGCCTAAGCATACGTTTGGCGTTTTTATCAATAATCTCGATATAATCCTTTGTTTCATCCTCCAGCGGTTTATGCTTAAGCAGCTCATCAGTAGGTCCCATGATCAGGGTAAGCGGAGTACGGAGTTCGTGTGATATATTGGTAAAGAATTTTATCTTCAAATCAGTTAATTTGTGTTCAATAACAATTTTGTTGCGCAGCTTAAGGATTTCCAGTGCAATACTGCGAATGGTCAGGATA
>DATBXH010000502.1:0-2351 GCA_036514375.1 Bacteroidales bacterium
TCACCACCTGCCGTTCCAGTTCGTCGATTGAGCCATCTCCACGTACGGGGATATTGAGCATTAAATTTCCATTTTTGCTAACTACATCCACCAATGTATGGATCACTGTTTTGGCAGACTTATATTTCTTTTGGTCGTATAACGAACGATCGTAATGCCATCCTCCGATGCAGGTGTCGGTTTGCCATGGCAACGGCTCTATATTATTGCTTTGCCCGCGTTCAATATCCCAAACCATGGCTTTGCGTTGATTTTCGTCCAATATTTTCCCCGCTATTACAGCACGAAGCTCGCCTTTGTCTTTAATACTTTTGTTATAAAAGTGAGCAGCAATTCGTAATCCTGCATCGCTGATAGGCCACATCGGGAGTTGCGAATCGTCGAAATAAACGAGATCCGGGTCGTATTTGTCTATCAGGTCAATGGTACGGTTGTAAAACTTTTCGATATAAGCCTGTGTTGGCACTGCTACTCCGTTGCCCCAGTTCCATTGCCTGTGGATCATGTTATTGTCTTCACTGTTCAGACTCAGCGGATGATTTTGCGCATAAAGATCCTGCGGATCCAATCCTTCCCACCATTTACCTTTTCCATCTGCTTTTGTTAATTTTCCATCATAAGGAATACCTGCATAAGCACCTTGTTTATCGGATCTTTGTGATGTTTCATACCAGCTCCAAGCATGAGAGGCATGTACACTTACTCCAAAAGGTAAACCATTTCTTCTTGCTGCTTTAGCCCAACCGTCGATAATATCTTTTTTGGGTCCGATTTTGGTAGCATTCCAGTTTTCCTGGTATTTACTGTTGAACATATCGAAGTTGTCGTGATGATTTGCCATTGCCATGAAATACATCGCTCCGGCACTTTTATAAAGAGCCACTAATTCTTCGGGATCCCATTTCTCGGCTTTCCACTCATGGATTACATCTTTAAAACCAAATACTGACGGGTGCCCGTATTTTTCCAGGTGATATTTATATTGATGCGAGCCTTCCTGATACATTCCTCTGGCATACCAGTCGCCAGCTTCAGGTTGACACTGCGGACCCCAATGTGCCCACAACCCAAATTTCGCATCCCTGAACCATTCCGGAACCTGATAAGTTTGTAACGACTCCCATGTAGGCTGGAAGGGATCTGCTGCAATTCTTTCCAAAGGTTTTCCCGTTAAAAAGTCAGAGGCAACCGTCCGGTGAGCCAGCATAATTGCCGGCACGGAAAAGGTTAGTTGTTTAATTAATGTTCTTCGTTCCATAGTCAGTTTATAATTTAGTCATCATAAAGTACTTGTATTATGATTTAAAGAACAACCCCGGCATGTATGATCTCCAGGATTGTTCTTTGAATTAAATCCTAAGTTAATTAATATCCAGGATTCTGGGTCAGGTTTTTATTTATATCTCTTTCCGTTTGAGGGATTGGCCATAACTCGTTTTTACCTTTTACAAAGTCCCTGTTTTGTTGTGTCATGATATAGTAACCGTCAGCATCAACAGGATAATCCGTATAATTAGCCGGATCGTTAGTAAGTTTCTGGCCGGTAAATTGATGATTAAGTTCATCGGCTGCAATACCCCATCGAAGTATATCATAATATCTCAGACCTTCAAAAGCAAATTCAACCCTGCGTTCCCTTCTTATGATTGTTCTTAGTGCTGTCGGATCAGTAGTAGTTACAGGTGGCATATTAACAGCAGCCCTACCCCTGACCAAATTAATTGTCTTGTCCAACAGTGCCTGGTCGATTGTAGCTCCTGATTCCAATTCCGATTCCAGGTAACCCAAAAGTACTTCCGCATATCGTATGAGAATCCAGTTTGTTCCCGAACTCCAAACGCTTACAGAGGGATCGTCCTCCATGAATTTGAGGATACTGTAACCACTCCAAACGGGGTACTTCCCAAACTTATCATTATTTCCGGATGCAGGGTTTGTTGTATAGGTTTCCCCTCTGAAAACTGTTCGCTCGGGAATAAAGATTGTTGCATCCAATCTTGGATCACGGTTATTGTATGGATTATTTTTATCATATAAGGGTGAGACGTCGATTGTTTGGCCATCTGTACATTCATAAGTTTTGACCAGTTCGTTAAATGGCGAAAATTGATGCCAGCCACCCCATTTTTCGGGTGTCAGGTATATTAGGAGAACCTGTCCGTATACATCTTTTAAATATTGCGAACTCATGATGATTTCTTTACTGAATTCATGATCGCCTAGAAATAATTCTCTATATTTTGGATCAATGCTATAGACACCAAAATCCATGATGGTTTTGTACGTAGCAGCAGCATCACTCCATTTTTTTTCAGCCATTTGTAAACGCCCTAATATTCCTAATGCGGCCC
>DATBXH010000503.1:0-4170 GCA_036514375.1 Bacteroidales bacterium
TTCCCAATATTCTTCACGCGCAGGACTCCGGTGAGACGATTACTGATACCGAGAGCCAGGCTGCCAAATATGAAAAAGAAGGCAATACCCTGGAGCTTGCCCGCTGCCAGGTAAAATTAGGTTTTCTTTACAGGGAAAAAAACAACCTCCCAAAATCCATTGAAAATTTTCAGAAAGCTTTGAAGAATAATGAAACGCTGGGAAACCAGAATGCTGTTAAAACTATTAGTTCAAATTTGGGTATACTTTACGCAGAAACAGAAAATTACGAACAGTCACTGGTATATCTTAGAAAGTCGTTAGCCATCAATGAAAAATTGGGTAAACGACCCGACATGATGGCGGATATGATTAATATTGCACAGGTCCTTCAAAACCTGAAACGTTATCAGGAATCAAGCAGTATAGTTGAAAAGGCATCTGCTATTGCCCAGGAACTTTCCGAAATGGTCTCTTTAAAGAATTGTTATACCATATTATCAGAGAATTATGAAAAATCAGGCAATCAGGCTAAGGCCAAGGAATACTTTGAATTAGCTTCATCCATAAAAAACAAACTGGAAAAACAGGAATTACAAAAATACGAATCGCGCACACAACAGGCCGAAGCTGAGGTTTCGGAGAAAAATATAGAAATCCAGTCAAAAGAAAGTCAAATCAGAAAGATAAGCCGGGAACAACAACTTACACTCGAATTGTTAAAGAAACAGAAGGAGCTGAGCGAAGCAAGGGAAAAAGAATTTCAGGCACGGGAGAAATTACAGGAGGCTCGTCACCGGAATACATACCTGATTATACAATCGTTAATTGTGATACTTGTACTGGTAACACTTTCATTACTATTTATTTTTAAGCAGCTTCGGGAAAAGAAAAAAGCGTACAACCTGTTGGAGAAGAGTAACCGCCAGGTGATCGATCAAAAGGAAGAGATTGAAAAACAGCATGAGATTGTAACCAGCCAAAAAAAGAAAATTACGGATAGTATTTACTATGCCCAGCGGATTCAAAGTGCGGTGTTGCCACCAGTATCAGTGCTGGATCGCGTTCTTCCCGAAAATTTTGTGATCTATAATCCACGTGACATTGTAAGCGGTGATTTTTATTGGGTGGCTGAACGGGATGGAATTGTTATGGTTGCTGCGGCCGATTGTACAGGGCATGGTGTTCCGGGAGCTTTTATGAGTATGCTGGGTATTGCCTTTCTTAACGAAATTGTCAGCAAGGCCTCGTCGACCGAAGAAATAAAGAAGATACAGGCGAATGAAGTTCTGAACCAGTTGAGAGAACATGTGATTGTATCCCTCCATCAGTCCGGCAAGCCGGATGAACCCAAAGATGGTATGGAGATGGCCATGTGTATTATTGATACCGTCAAAATGAAAATGCAATATGCCGGAGCTCATAACCCGGTTTTTTTCATACACGCTGGTAAACCTGTCATACTTGAGGCCGATAAAATGTCAATCGGAATTTACCAGGATTTTGATGTTCCATTTACCAACCAATGGTTTGATCTCGAATCCGGAGATATTATTTATCTTTACTCGGATGGTTTTTACGACCAGTTTGGTGGACCACGGGGTGGCAAATTGCTTAGCGCAAACTTTAGAAAGTTTTTGCTCGAAATACATCAGAAGCCGATGACTGAGCAGCGAAGATTGCTGGAGGGATTCTATAAAAAATGGAAAGGTCATAACGATCAGGTGGACGACGTCATGGTGGTGGGCATTAAGATAAAGGAATCAAAAAAAACAACATAATTTTTTATCATGGAAGCCTTGTTTATTAAAGAAGAGGAGGGAACCCCACGAATCCTTCTTGATAAAGACAAAAATATTTTTGAAATATCCGGAAATTCTTTGCCTGAAGACATCATAGGGTTTTATTCGCCGGTTTTCAAATGGGTGGAAGAATACAGGCAACAACCTAATCAGCTTACTATGCTCAAAGTTAAATTGAATTATTTCAATTCCTCCTCATCCAAAGCTGTGCTGGATTTGATTATGATGGTAGCAGAATTGGTTTACAAAGGTCATCAGGTGGAGGTTGAATGGCATTATATGGAAATGGATGATGACAACCTGCAAACGGGTAAAGAATTCCAGGGCTTTGCAAAAATTCCATTCCGGTTTATCCCATATCAGGATGATGGAACAAATAACCGATTTATTGTTGAATAATATGAGAACAACCAGATTATTGTTATTACTTTCCTTTGGTAGCCTGCCTCTTCTTTCGTTTAGTCAAAAACAAATTCTTTCTGAGAGAAGAATGTATGTTGATCCCAGGGGAAGAGTTTATTTTCAGAAACAGGCGCCGGTTTATTTTTTTGTTGGTACCGATCCCAATGATAAGAATCAAAGTATCCAGCTCAAAAGTGAAACTACGCCAATGTATGCCAATCCTATGTATCTGGATGCCGAAGGCCTGAATACGTTTCGGAGCCCTTATGCGGTGGATCAGAAAACAAAACAAGTGGTTCTGCCTAAACGCGATGTAATTTTTGAAATTTATGCGGATGGTTATCCTCCTGTCACCCACATAAGTTATGGAACAACTAAGATGCTGAATAGAGGAGGAAAACTTTATATCAGTGGGAAAGCCCAAATTACATTAACAGCCAGGGACGAAACTTCAGGGGTTGATAAAATTTATTATTCTGTTGACTCCGCCGACTACAAAGAATATACTGCTCCGTTTGTGCTCGATGAGCCCAAAGAGTACCTTATAAAGTATTATTCTTTCGATAATGTTGGAAATACAGAAAGTCTGAAAACCGTTAAATTGGTTATCGACAGAACCAAACCCAAGACTTCTTTTGAAATTAAGGGCGACAGGTTCGAAAACGTTCTTGCCGGCAATGCATCTTTGGTGTTCAGTACAAACGATAATTCCAGCGGAATAGCAACTTTAAAAATGGCTCTCGATGGTAAGCCTTTGAATAATTTTACGGGCACCATACATGCTGCGGCACTGGCTCAGGGAGATCATAAAATCGAGTTCTATGCAGAGGACAACGTGGGTAATCAGGAGGATCCGCAGGTGTACGATTTTTATGTAGACAGGACTCCTCCTACTATTTTGCAGGACATTATTGGTAAAAAGTTTATAGCCAATGGTAAGGAATATTCGTCAGGCCGCTCTCAACTAAAACTTACCGCACTCGATAATAGGGCCGGAGTGAAAGCCATTTATTATTCAATCAATAACAGTGAGTATAAGCTTTACGAAAAGCCGGTTTTTTTGAAGGCCGTTAAAGGAAAAATGTCTGTTAAAGCTTACGCGGTTGATAAAGTAAATAATAAGAGTCAGAGTTCAGAAGAAGCTGAAACTCAAAATTTGCCATATGTGGATTTGACCGGACCTTCATTGAAGTATCAGTTTTTAGGGCCTGTTTTCAGAGCAACTGACACAACCTACATATCAGCGAGAACGAAGATTGTTTTTTCAGGTTATGATAATGAATCCGGCTTGAATAATATTCAGTATTCTATTGATAATAAGGAAACGAACCTGTATAAATCCCCTTTTGCAATAGCCCCCGAGGGGCTTCACATCATTGATTATGTTGGGACTGATAATGTAGACAATACTTCCACCAGTACACTTAAAGTTATGGTAGATACTACCGGACCAGCTATTTTTCCACGGTTTAGCATAGTACCCAAGGGATCGGTAACAGAAAATCAAGAGACATTGGCTGTTTATCCGGAACACGTTTGTTTATTTGTTGCTGCAACAGATGTGGAATCAGGTTTCGATCACATGACCTTTTCGTTAAATGGTTCTCCGGATAAGTTGTTTACAGGTTTTTTGAATAGTTTTCCCCAAAAGTGTAAAATCTTCATCAAAGCCTTTGATAAACTCGGAAACGAAACCACCGAAAAATTGCAATTTGTTATCGGAAAATAACGCCCTTAAAATTTCTTTCATTTCTTCATTCTTTTCATTTCTTTCATTTTTCTTCCATCATCACCTCATCACTTAATCTCCTTTACCTAATTATGTAACATCAGTTATTTAAATATCTTTGTAAGATCGTTTAAAAGAGGAAATAATTTGGAAAACAGAAAACAGCCCGTAATATTGGTCACCAACGATGATGGGTTTCGAGCCAAAGGAATACAAGCTTTGATTGATGCGGTTCAACCTTTTGGTCATGTCGTTGTT
>DATBXH010000504.1:0-2881 GCA_036514375.1 Bacteroidales bacterium
CGATATCATCATTAGTGATATTATCATGCCCGGCATGGATGGCATTGAACTTTGCCGCAGGATAAAAACAGATGAACGAACCAGCCATATACCAATCATACTTCTTACAGCCAGAGATTCGGAAGAAAACACCATTGAAGGATTTGAAAACGGAGCCGATGATTATATTCCAAAACCTTTCAATATTTCAATATTGAAAGTACGTGTAAAAAACTTGTATCAATCCAGGTCACTACTACGCAATAAATTCATTAGCGAGCCCGAGGCCTCGGTAAAAGAAATTTCTCCCTCGAAACAGGATGAACGATTCTTAAAAAAAGCATATGAAGTTGTTGAAAAATATATCGAGGATCCTGATTTTGATGTTCATCAGTTCTCTTCGGAACTGGGGATGAGCAGAGCGCAACTATACCGTAAAATTGATGCGGTTTCGGGTCAGTCGGTTCATGAATTTATAAGAATTGTAAGACTGAAAAAAGCAGCTGATTTATTGGCAGATTCTAATCTTACAGTCTCAGAAATAGTATCAAAAGTCGGATTTAATTCATTTGCCTACTTTACAAAAAGTTTCAAAGATTATTTTGGAGTTACACCTTCGCAATATAAACGATAAACAAGGGCTTATTGGTTTTTAAACAGAAAAAACCTGGTATATCAATAGTAATCGTTACTCCTAGTTCTCTTCACATTGCTATAAAGAAAAAAGAAGGTGCCTCTAAAATTGAGACACCTTCAGGCATTAAGTATTCTAAATACTTAACACACTATTACTACTAAACCTATTTTTTAATAATTTTAAAGGAATTTGTACCACTTATTTCATAAACCTGAACAACATATACACCAGCCCCAAGAGAGGAGCCGATAAATTGTTCCTTAGTAACAGCAGCATGGTCAATAGCTTCCACCTGCACCCTGCATCATCGCGTCTATTACCTGCTGATCAAGTACAGTAGCAGTGCTACGGTCATACAAGCCACCATTTACATCCCAGCAGAATGGGATGATGCCCTTACTTACAGCTGAATGTAAAAGATATTTATAATAATACAGCCGTGATGCTTCGTGAAGTGCCTGATCCGACGGAGGGCTTAAGCTTCTTTTCATGGCCGCATATTCACCAATGATCACCGGTATGCCTTTATCAATAAATTTTGTTTTCATATTTCCGAGCCATTGTTCTATATAGCTCTCTTCTCCCCATGTCGCATTGCGGGTTACATCAGTTGTGGAATGATAGCCATTACCCCAGTAGTAAAACATATTACCCCAGGAGGCATCCGCGTCCATAAGACAAAAATTATATGGAGTGTAGTAATGAACCTCAACCATCAGACGATTTGCGATCTGATCCGTAGGCATGGTGTTCATCAGGTTATAGGTTTTTTCAAAATCTGTTGAAGGCCCCTGTATGATAAGTATACGGGAACTGTTGTTTCCCCCGGTTGCACGAACTGCGTTTATAAATGTCTGGTGGTATGATAGTAAAACAGACATCCCTGTTGCATCGGATACATTGGGTTCGTTTGCACCGGCAAAAAGCAAATGTTCATTATAATTTTTAAAATAATTCGCTATTTGGGTCCAATAGTTTTGCTGTTTTGCATTTACGGAGGACTGTGCTGTGGTAGTTACATTATTTTCCAGCCAACCGCCATCCCAGTGAATATTCAGGATCACATACAAGTTGTCGTTCATGCAATAGTCAACAATCTGTTTTGCCCTGGCCAACCAGGTGGGATCTATTACGCCATTGGTTGTATGGCAGTCCCAGGCACATGGGAGTCTAACCGTGTTGAATCCCGAAGCCTTTACCTTATCAATGAGTGCCTGGGTTGTAAGAACCCCACCGTTCCATGCTGTTTCTCCGCAAATGGCTTCAAGTGTATTACCAAGGTTCCAGCCAACTCTCATTTGGCTGGCAATCTGCTGAGCTGTTGGTAACTGAGCCTGTAACGACATGGATATAAAAAATCCTGCAACAATAAAGAAAAGATTGATTCCGTGCCCTATGGGTGGCAATATTCGTAAAATTTGTTTCATAAAAAGATTTTTAGTAGTTATTATTGTTATTTACGGTTATAAACCAAACAAATATAGAACAGACGGATTATGGAGTGTTAGAACTATAGTCTCATTGTTTTTATTATAGTCTCAAAAAGCATTTGTAACTGATTAAAA
Organism: Bacteroidales bacterium; assembly: GCA_036514375.1. Classification (GTDB taxonomy): domain Bacteria; phylum Bacteroidota; class Bacteroidia; order Bacteroidales; family JAAUTT01; genus JAAUTT01. The sequence goes on from DATBXH010000504.1 coordinate 2,182, forward strand.
ATCCTTTCATGTCACTCTTAAAAGTGTTAATCTTTATGGTTACCAATTTTTTATGAATATAACACTTATTGGCAGTGTATTTCAAAGAGGATGCCGAATGTGATCTTTAAAATCTTAATTTGATTTAACACAGAGAGATTAAGTAACTACTTTTTATGACGTAAAGTGGTTAATTCGAAGTTAATATGCAACAACTTTAAATTGTAAAAAGAGGACACAGAGAGCACAGAGCAGATTCCGATTACATCGGAATCCATTCTCTGTGTATCTCTGTGTCTTATTCTATTACACTATATTTTATGTTAACACTTTGTAAATTAATTCCAATAGCTTGAGCAAAGCTATATCTTTATTCTCTGTGTTAAAATTTAAACAGACTCTTGGAATAAGAAAACAGGCAGCGCATTAATAAGCAAGATGTTGAATTAAATATCCGGGAACAATGCGCTCCTTTATGTCGTTATTTTTAAACCAGCTCCACACCGAACTTTCCCGGATGCAACGGATCGGTATTGAGGACGGTGAGGTAAGTATCGGTAAGTTTACCCAGGGCGCCGGCCAATACGGTTTGTTCGCCAGAGTTAAGGGTTACAAACGTATCGCCGGGTTGCTTGCCTTTAGTATCGGCTAAATAAAATTTAAGCGTAGTGGTACCGCTGTTCGATATCCATACCTCGTCGCTCTCGTCAAAGGTATGCTT
>DATBXH010000505.1:0-5287 GCA_036514375.1 Bacteroidales bacterium
CTTCCTTCCGAATCGAAGTATTCAGCAAACTCTATCAGGTTTTGACCTTTGAATAATTTCATGTATCCCTTGATTTTGTTGGGTACAAATATATGTATTTATCTAATGACCTCTATCAATCAATTCGACAGTTGAAATTCCCATACCTTTCAATTTAGTTATGGCATCCATACCTCTTTTCTTGTCCCTGCTGCCCAGATAAACAAAATAACCCAGTTGTGCCAGTTGTTTTGCTGTTTCAAAGCCAATGCCTTTATTAGCTCCTGTGATCAATACGGTTTTCATTTCTCTGTTTTTTTCTGCAAAGTTCTTTGGAAATAAAGAAACAGATGTATCCAAATCAACGATTGTTGTAGTCAAAATAAGGTTTGTTTCGTAAGGTACAACTTATGTAATGTTCTAAATTCAATGCTCATGGTCATAAGCCATTTACCCAAATTACCAGTTCCTTTATTACCATTACAAATCAATTTTAACAAACTCTAATAATAAAAAAACGCCGGGATTCACATCCAGGCGATTTAAACTACTAACTAACTACTACAATTACAAACTATTCCCAATTTTTCAGTACAATAAATGAATTACACCAGTTCACCGGGATTCAAAACAATTAATCCCGGATAAACACATCTGATGCTTTCAAATACCCATCGTTAATTATCGTATTCCTTATATTTACACTATCTACAACTATAGATTGCAACGTTATTGTTTGAATATTAGAGGTTCCGTTAAAGGTTGTTCCGCTGATATTTCGAATATTTTTATTTTTAATCACGTTTATGGCAAGTTCTGCTGTTATTTCGGCCTGCTTTTTAAAAGGTTTATATACGGTCATCGTTTGTTTTCCTTTAACAATTCGCCGGCATGCAGCAATATCGGCATCCAGACCTGTTACAATAACCGGGTAACCCGGCTGATTCTCTTCCAAAGCTTTGATTACACCTTCGGCCATGCCATCGTTAGCAGAAAGCACAACATCTATCTTTTCACCACACAAATGCAGTACCTTGTCCATTTCATTATAGGCTCCGGTTGCATCCCAATCTTCTATAAAAACATTATAAATAACTTTTATTTTACCTGATTTGACAAAGGGTTCTAAAACATCTACCTGGCCTTTTTTTATTAATTCAGCATTTTTATCCCTCTTGTCCCCGCCGATTAAGACGTAATTCCCCTGAGGTTTATGCTGAACCGCATTGCTTGCCTGTTGTTTACCTACGATATAATGATCGAATGCAACAAAATAATCCAAATCACAATTCTGAATCAACCGCTCATAGGCAATCACTTTCACCTTATGCTCGTGTGCAAAACGAACCATGGATGCTGCCAGGTTTTGATTAACTGCACATATAACTAGTATTTTAACTCCCTTTTCGATCATTTGCCTGGCTTGCTCCTCTTGCAAATCGGGATCATTATGGGCATCACCAATTTCAACTTTCCCTCCCAACCGGCTTACTTTTTCAACAAAATAATCCCGATCTTTGGGGTAGCGTCCATCCGTAAGGTTAGGCAATAAAAAACCAATGGTAACCGTTTTGTCCCTAAAGCATGAAACCAGCAGAAATAACAAAAGGAAACCAATAGTATATAGCTGCTTTTTCATAAGATTATTTGTTTCATAACAATTTAGGACTCGTTAGACCTATTTTATCCGGACAGCACTAAACAGCAAATAACCCAACGCTACAAATAAAACAGAAAGCCCTCCAACCTGAGTTCCGGTTAAATCGGAAGTTAATCCCATTAAAACAGGAAAAATTGCACCACCAGCCACACCCATGATCATAAGCCCGGAAATTTCGTTAGCCCGTTCCGGCATTTTTTGTAATGCAGCAGAAAAGATAATGGAGAACACGTTGGCTACCGAAAAACCCAGAATAAATATCATTGCCAGTATAGACCACAAATTGGTAAGTTTTAGCATGACGATCATAGCTATTAGTGCAACGATCATGCTAGCAATAAAGAATTTTCGTGCGGATAATTTAACAAGGAGTATGGCTCCTAAAAATGCCCCTAAGGTGCGGGCTACAAAATACAAACTAGTCCCCAAGCCTGCTTTATCCAAAGATATCTGACATTTTTCCATTAAAAATTTGGGAATTGATGTGTTTAGGCCTACGTCTACCCCTACCACGAAAAGAATGCCGAGAAACAACATCAAAATTGTTTTATCCTTCAGTAAGCTGAAACAACTGCCAAATGACGATGATGATACTTTTACCTGTTCTTCTGAAATAGAAGTGATCAGTAACCAGAGAGTAGCGATTAATGTAACAAAAGCGAATGCCGGGAAAATATATTTCCAGTTCCCCAGGCTTCCTGCTGCTACTCCTGCAATGACAGGACCCAGAAACGAAGCAATAGCTTTGATAAACTGGCCCAGAGTTAAACTGCTGGTCAACCTGTCTCCCCGCACCACATTTGTTAACAATGGGTTCAGTGACACCTGAAGTATTGTATTTCCTATCCCTAAAAAAGCAAAAGCAATGAGTACCGTAACAAAATTATAAGCAATAAATGGAATTAGCATAGCGATGAACGTAAATACCATACTGATCATCACAGTCTGTTTTCTACCCAATCTATTCATCATTAATCCGGTAGGAACCGAAAAAACAGCAAACCATAAGAAAACCATCATTGGCAGAAGATTGGCCAAGGTATCGTTTAAGGCGAAATCCTGCTTTACATAATTTGTTGAAATACCTACTACATCTACAAATCCCATGATAAAAAAACCAAATAACACGGGTAATACTTTTGAATACGATTTTTCGTTGTTCATTGATAATTTTAATTAGTTATGTTTTACATTTTCGACAAAAGTGGTTTTACCTTTTCCCAGAAATCTTCTTCCATTAATCTGGCACTGCCTATCATTGCTGCTGTTTCTTTTAATTCAGACAAGTGCACAGGAATATTGATATGTTGTTGTTTAAGTGCTTCTTCGAGATAAGGACCAAACAAGTGATACGCACCTGTCAGGTTACCTCCAATCACAAGACAGTCAGCATTAAATTTCCGTAGCCAGGTACCCAGAAATTCACCAAGGCTAGTACCAAATTCCTGGAAAAGCTGAGCGGCAATACTGTCGGAAGACGCCAATTCAGCAATTTCCCTGACGCCGGGTAAAAATCTTCCCGTTCGTTCCTGATAGTTATATATGAACCAGCGTGTCGAAAAATAATCATCCGCAATACCTTTTTTGAAGGGAAGATGCCAGACACATCCCATTTTGGGGACATCTTCTCTATCCAATACAGGAATTCCTGATTCTATAAATGCCGAACCAAAACCCGTTCCAAGAGTAATGGCAACCGATCTTTCACTATTCGCAGACTTTCCAATCCAGGACTCACCTACTGCAAATGAAGTCGCATCGTTCATAAAACGAAAGAGGACAGATTCGTTTAGCCCCAATAATGACCTTAGTTTTTCACCCACATATAAACCGTGCAGGTTTTCGTATTTAGCCACTTCATGGGTAAACATGGCTATCCCTTTTTCGTAATCGAACGGCCCGGGCATGGCAAAACCAATTCCCGCTATTTGCTCTTCATTAACATCGGGAATTGTTTTCATGAGGGCAGTTTTCCAGCTATCCAGGATAACTTCCGCCTTGGCTTTATTGTCGACCTTGCAAGTTGCAAAACTATTTGTAAGGATTTTTTTTTCTTCCAAATCCATGATAACAGCACTGATATGACTACCACCAATGTCAGCACCAATTGCGTACTTTTTTTTCATCAGAATTTAATTTTTTTAGTACTGATGGAACCCGCCTGTTTGAGAATTATATTCGTTCTCGTTTGAGTATCGGATACATACGGGTTTCATTAAGGATATAGTTAAAGTAAATATTAGCGGGAATAACTATTAAAATATTTTTTTATAAAAACCATTTGGTAATTAAATGCATCTGCCCAATATTCCCACGTATGACCTCCCGGGCGAGCCAGATAGTCATGCGGAATATTGCGTTCAAGAAGTTTTCGATGAAGCTCTTCATTGACATGAAAGAAAAAATCTTCGGTACCACAGTCAATGATCAGAGCCAGCCCATTTGGTTTTAGTAAATAGGTAAGATTAATGACACTGTTGCTATCCCATCTTTCCGGATACCTGGCGTAGTCTCCCAGACGCTTGGCAATATCCCAGTTTAAAGGAAATGGACGCAAATCAACACCTCCACTCATGCTGCCTGCCAAACCAAATACTTCCTGGTGCTTTATGGCAAGGAATAAAGCGCCGTGTCCACCCATACTCAATCCTGTTATAGCCCGGCCTTTTCGATCTTTTACTGTCTTATAATGATCATCGATCCATTTTACTAATTCCCCGGAGATATAAGTTTCGTATTTAAAGGAAGTATCTTCAGGGGAATCAAAATACCAACTGGAAAAATTGCCATCCGGGCATACAATAATAACTTTACATTGATCGGAATACGAAGTGATAGCTGGTACTTTTTTAATCCAGTCCGTTTGGTTACCGCTATAGCCATGTAACAGATAAACTACAGGAAATGCACGTCCATTAGCATAGCTATCGGGAGTAATAACCACTGCTTTAATGCTTTTTCTCATGGATGGACTGTAGGTGTTTACGGTATCAACTTTGGATGCGTTTAAGTGAACAGCGTTGCAGAAACAAAATACACATATAAACAAATAAGAAACTATTGTAATCCTCATATTGAACAAATTATAATGTAGTTTATATCTCCATGGTCAACCTTTATTGATTTCCCCACCTCGTTTCAGGTTCACCGGACATTTCCAGTTCGAGGATTCCACCGGCAATCAAATCTCCATATTCCAAATAACATTTGTTATACCTTTTGCCATTTAATCTGGCACTTTTGATGTATATATTTTTAGGAGAATTATTTTTGGCAATAATTGTAAAAGTTTTTCCTCTGGCATAAACCGGGTCAAGTTTTACTTCAATTTTATCAAACACAGGGCTGGTAATTTCGTAGCGATTATCGCCGGGGCATACCTGATGAATACCAATTGAAGCTAAAACATACCAGGCTGACATCTGACCGACATCTTCATTTCCCACCAGCCCCTCTACCGTATTATGATAAGCTCTTTTACATATTTCCCGGGTCCATTTTTGGGTTAGCCAGGGAACGCCAAGGCGGTTAAACAAAAAAGGAACATGGTGTACGGGTTCGTTGGCATGATTGTAATAAACGTTCCACATCATGTTTTCAGGAACTTTTTCGAAAAAATTTGTCAAATCGGCCACAACTTTGTCCTTG
>DATBXH010000506.1:0-5386 GCA_036514375.1 Bacteroidales bacterium
GTGCAATCGGCCACGGCCACAATCAACCTGTTTTTGATGCTTTTAATAAAATAGAAATCGCCACTAACGATGTCTCGTGGTTTAAAGAAAATAAAGTGGCTGAAAAATGAGTTTGCTAAAACTGAATCATCGGATAAAATAGCCCTTTGCATGTGGCTGGCATATCTTAAGCTTGCGGTTATATTTGAAAAGTGCTGTTGCAATAAATTGTTTTGTTGCGAAACGTGGGTGCTAAGGGTTTCCAGTTCTTCATTGCGTTCCTTCAGTTGATCGAGCAGAAGCACTTTTGATACAACATATTTATGGGCTTTAAGTAAAAGAATCAAGACCAGGGACAGTATAATAAATATGCTTACAGTATGAAGAACTATATGAAATGTATGAGAAAACAATAATATCATTAAAAAAATAATTCTAAATAACCTCTTTATTAATAAGATATTCGCTATACTTATGGTCTTCAACCATAATATGATCTGTAATCCAATCTTTTAGATAATTGGTAATTTCAATTGATATTATAAGTTTTCCCAGTGAAAGGCGTTCTTTATATTGCTCAATGGTTTTGATAAATTTTGCATGTTCCTTTTTATGTTCCATCAACTTAGGATAATTGTATTGTTGCATCAGTTTTTCTTCGGCATTGAAGTGGTAAACAGTATAATCGCCCAATGCTTTAAGTAAAATACCCAGGTTTTCTTTATTCGAACTTTTACTCATATTATCATAAAAAGCGTTAATGTGTTCGAAAAGTCTTTGATGTTGTACATCAATTGAGTCGATTCCTACACTGAGCGCTTGATTCCAATTAAGTATTGCCATGTTAAAAAAGTTTTGAAATAAATTGTTTCTATTTTAGTGATTGATAATCAGTAGTTAATATAAAACTTATTTAGTTCAGAGTGTTTCAATAATCTCAAAAGGCATTTTGAGTATAGATTTGAAAACTCCGGCAGCATCGACCATATCAAAATCATCTTCTTCGCAATACCATATTAATGCAACATCACAATGCTCGTAATACAGCCTTTCAATTTTTTTTAGAAATTGAAGTAATAGTTTAAATGAACTTGAATTGATATAATCCAGTTTTATGATAACCTTGGTTTGAGGGCATGGTAATTTACTATATCCATCAATCCAGTTTAGAAGTGGGGCGTAAAAATCAAAGGGGTCTTCAGGGATAGATTTGCCAGTCAGTTCAATTACTCCTGTTGAGGCATCGAAGTTTACGATTGGGGTATTCGGAGTTCCTTTAAGTACTATGTTTTCCATACAACTATTTTTTGTTTTGAAGACATCCAGATTGTATGAGTTTTCTATCAGAACATAAAATATGATGTCTAAACCAATGTTTCAAAAAATCAAGCAACTCAGGTGTAAAACTGTCATCTCCTTTCGAAAATACTTTCTGATATTTATTGATCTTTTTTGCAAATTGACGATGTTCGTCAATATGTTTAAAAGAATCGGAAGTGTTGCAACTAACATAATATCGCTCCTCAGTTTTGAAGTGAATAAATGAATATTCAACTAAATCCGATAAAGCCAGCTCAATTTCAGGACTTAATGAATTGGTAGGAACTAAATTGTTTAAAGAATTGACGATATCAACGAACTTACGATTATGTTGATCAATCTCTTTAATATTTAAAGCATAATAGCTTCTCCAGCGAATTAAAATATACATTTGTAAAAATAAATAGCCGCAAATGTATAATAACCAACTTTACTCCAACGATTAAACGGTACGACAAATCTTGTACAGTTGGTCTTGAATTTTGCTAAATATTAAGAATAAACTCGCGTAAATCTGTAGTATTGGATAAACCCAGCTTCTTTTTTAAACGCATTCTAGATGTTTGAATTGACTGTGGTTTTACATTAAAAAAACGGGCAATCTCTTTTGTGTCGAGGTTTAAACGAATACAAACGCAATGTTTCATTTCATTGACAGATAATGAAGAGCATAATTTTCTGAGACTTGCAATAAATTCAGGGTGAATATTCTCTATTTGAGTATTTAAAATCTCCCAGTCTTTATCGGTGCGTGAATACGATTTCAGAATATCCATAACCGGTTTAAACTCGACTAAACTTAACTTTGAGTTTGCTGCAAGGATTGATTTCAGGCTGGATTCTAATTCCGTTGCAAATTTATTTTTCTGTTCTATATAAAGGGCACTCGCGGCTAATTGCTGACGAATTCTCTCATTTTCGTGATCCTCGGTAATGTCGACAACGATAAATTGCAAATACTTGGCATTATTGATTGTGAATGTAGTGACATAAATATCAAAATATCTTAGGGAAGAACCGGAATTCTTACGCAAAGTAAGCTTATACGGAGGCGAAATTATTTCTTCTTTACTCAGCTTTTCAGCCAAAAGATAAACCTTATTCTTATCCTCAGGCATAATTAAATCGAGAAGGTTAATTTTCGATAAGGAGCTAAGAGAATCTGTGCCAACCATACTTAAAAATGGTTTATTGGCATAGACCGGGATTTCTCCTATACTCAAATAAATGCCAACAGGCGAACTTTCTGCCAGTATCCTGAATTTTTCTTCCTCGGCAAAAAGTTTGGCATTGAGGTTATACATAAGGGTAATATCCTGGATGATACCAAAAAAATTACCAAGGTTACCATTTTTGTCCATCTGAACCTGACCGGTGCCATGTATAACTTTTTCTGTGCCTTTAAAATCAATAATCCTGTACACCTCATCGAATTTAACAAAGTCAGTAGTTGCATAATGAAAAGCATTATTTACACGCTCCCTGTCTTCTGGATGGACAAGGTCACGAAACCCTTCGTGTCCAGGGCGGCGCAGGACAGGTGGAACATTTAGAATTTCATAAGCGCCGTCGGACCAGTAATTCACTTCTTTTTTGTAATCATATTCAATATGCCCTATCGAAGCAATAAGTTCAGCTTTAAGCAAGCGTTGACGACTTGTTTCAAGTTCCTGTTTAGCTTTTAATTCTTCAGTTACATCGCGGGTTATGCCCATAATGCGGTATATTTTTCCGGAATCGTCACGGATTGGCGCCAGTACTGAATGATATATTCTTAACCCTTGGGGCATCTCCAATTCGACTGTTTCTTCAATAATTGTACCGTCATCCAGACAACGCTTGTATTTTGCATTCACTATAGCTGCCACTTCGGGTATTGCATTTTCTTCCATTGTATGCCCAAGATGTTTTTCGCGGTTAATGCCCACCTCTTTTTCGTATTGCGGGTTAACATCTAGCAACCTGAAATGAGGGCCATCAAGTACTTCAAGCAGAAAAATGCTATCGTGCGAGTGGTCGAACATCTCACGGTATCGCTGTTCGCTTTCTTTTAGTTTACGGTATGCTTCTATTAATTCATTTTGTTTATTCTTAAGTTCTGTAATCCTTACAGATTGAGACAATACACACTGTTGGCCACCTATGACAAGTATAGCTAATGACAACAAACCATATTCGAGTTGTCCATTGCGATTCTCAAAACTATATTCAAAATTTTTAACATCGCCTTGAGACCTAAGAGGTTCAAATTTATTAATATCAATACCAAGGTCTAATTCGTACTGATTGTAGCCAACAACTTTTTCACGGGTTAGGCCTGTGTCTTTTAGAAATACTTCATTTACATCAACAAAAATATTGTCTTTCAACCTTGTTATAGCCAAGCTGGCCGGACTTAACTTAAACACCATTGAAAACATTTCTTCGCTTTCGCGTAAAGCTTCTTCTGCCAGCCTGCGTTCAGTAATATCGTGCATAATACCAAACATACGTATTGGTTGTCCAAATTCATTTTTTGTAACTTCAGCATAACTATGGACATATCGGGTTGTTCCATCGGACAAAAGCACACGATATTCAATATTGTACGACTGGCCGTCGGAAAGAGCATCAGCCGCAGCTTTGGCAGCTCTTTGCTGGTCTGTGGGGTGGATTAACTTTAACCACTGTGGGTGCCATTCGTTTAGGTTTGATGCATGAAAATCTACAGGTAACCCAAATATTTGGCAGGCTTCTTTCGAAAGGGTAATCGTTTGAGCTATTAAATCCCTGTCCCAATAACCAACTCGGGCAATTCGTGCTGCTTCTCCAAGTTTATATTCGCTTTCGCGCAATTCTTTTTCGAATTGCTTACGTTCGGTTATATCACGGGCAAGCGAAACTAGATAGTTAATATTGTTATATTGATAAAGAGCTACTGTACACTCAACCGGAAAGGTTGTACCGTCTTTTCTTCTGTGGGATGTTTCAAATTCAATAAACCTTTTTTGGGTTAAAATGGTATCTGATTTACGCATGTGTTCCTCGGTAAAAGAAGAATCTATGTCAAAAAGGGTCTTTTTCCGTAATTCCTGCCGACTATAACCTAATGCTTTGCTTGCCTGATCGTTGGTATATAAGAAATTGGGTTTGCCCATTTCTACAATATAAACAGCTTCGCTGGTATTGTTAAGTGCATGAGTGAGCATTTCGAGGTTTTGCTGGTACTGTTTTTGTTCAGTTATATCCCGGACATGGCTCATAATATATCGTTTACCACTAAATTCGAGAAAGACTATCGTAACTTCGACAGGGAAAATACTTCCGTCTTTTCGCTTGTGCCCTGTTTCAAATGATGAAAAGCCTTTTGTGTGGACATCAGATAATATCTTATCAACTGTTTTATCCGTTACGCTAGGGTCAAATTCATAAACAGACATATTACATAATTCTTCTTTTGAATATCCAAGAAATTGACAAGCCTGGTGATTAACATATAAATAATGGTTATCCTGTTCTTCTTTAATAAAGATTGCATCGGAAGTATTGTCAAGTGCAAAACCGAGAAGTTCAATTTTTTGAGTGTTTTGTTTTTGTTCGGTAATATCACGTGTAATGGCAAGTATCCTGTATATTTTCCCGGTTTGGTCGGCTATAGGAACAATACTTGACATATAAGTCCGTTTACCTATTGGAAGGTCAAGTTCTATTTCTTTATCAATGATGGGGGTTTTTTCTTTGACACAACGACAGTAATATTCATTAATTTTTTGTGATGTTTCCTTGTTTAATGTTTTACCATGAATCTCACCTATAATTTCGGAACGTTTATACCCAGTATTCTTTTCGAAGGCGGGGTTAAAGTCTAAGTTACGAAACTGCATATCATCAGTAACTTCAAGCAAATAGAGATTTTCGTGACTGTTTTCAAAAATTTCGCGAAAACGTTGTTCACTTTCCCGAAGCTGTTTTTCAGCTTCCTTCAACTCCGCTTTTCGTTTTTCTTTCTTAGTAATATCAACGCTTAACTCGCTATAACCCGTAATTTTATCATTCGCATTAAATATAGGTGTATGCCTGATTTGCCAAATAGTACCTTTGTCTCCAA
>DATBXH010000507.1:0-4829 GCA_036514375.1 Bacteroidales bacterium
AGTTGTAATAGTTAGTAGGTTTTTGATTTCCTTATCCTCCTTCCATTTTACAGGAAGGAGGATTATTTTAATAATTTAAAAAACTTTTATGTACAGATCGCTGCTATTCACATGTATCATCACAATATTTCTTGGTTGTAATAAATCCGACAACCTGAAACCGTCTGATGCGAATAATACCATTACCATTACTGCCGATATTAATACTCAGTATCAGGAAATAGATGGATTTGGTGCTTCAGATGCCTGGCAATGCCAAATGATCGGTACTTATTGGCCACTGGAAAAACGCAATAAAATTGCCGATTTATTATTCAGCAGAGATACAGATGAATACGGTAATCCCAAGGGAATTGGATTATCAATTTGGCGCTTCAACATTGGTGCCGGCAGTGCCGAACAAGGGGCAAATAGTTTCATATCTGATCCCTGGCGCCGTACCGAATGTTTTCTAAATTCAGATGGGTCATACAACTGGAACAAACAGCAGGGACAACAATGGTTTCTTGGCGCAGCCAAAGGTCGTGGTGTCGAAAAAATATTAGGTTTTACCAATAGTCCTCCGGTATATTATACCAGTAATGGGTATGCATTTAGTCCGGGCGGATGGCACTTAAACATTAAAAGCGACTCACTTGTAAGGTTTGCTGATTTTCTGGCTACCGTTGCTGAACACTTTTCCTCCCTGGGGACACCTATTGACTATATTTCGCCCATAAATGAACCACAGTGGAATTGGACTGCAGGAAGTAACAACTGGGCAGGACAGGAAGGTACACCAGCCGCCAACAGCGATATTGCTGCCTTAGCTCGTCTGCTTTCACAAAAAATTGATGAAAAAGGTATCGCTGCTAAAATTGCTTTAGCCGAAGCAGGAACAATTGATTATTTATATCAGACTACAGATGCCGATCGTGGTAATCAGATAGCCGATTTCTTTGGTACAACATCGGCTGATTATATTGGAAATCTCTCCAATATGGAAAAACTGATCAGCAGTCATAGTTACTACACTGTATGGCCGGTATCCGATATGATTTCGAAACGAGATGCAGTACATAACAAAATCCTTACTACCGATCCCTCCCTTAAATACTGGATGACCGAATATTGTATCCTTGAAAGTGCCAATGACGATTTAGGAGACGGTTGGGGACGCGACTTAACCATGAACATTGCACTATATGTGGCGCGTCTCATTCATTATGATCTTACCAAAGCATATGCTTCTTCCTGGCAATGGTGGACAGCCATATCGCGCGCAGATTATAAAGATGGATTAATATATTTGGATGATGGTACCAATAATGGTGTTCGTGATGATTCAAATCCGGACTACTGCAAGAATGATGGTTATATCAGGGACTCAAAGTTACTTTGGGCTTTAGGAAATTATTCACTGTTTGTACGTCCCGGTATGAAACGAATCCTGGTAAGCTCACCGGATATTCTGCCCAATCAGGGACACGGATTACTTGTTTCATCATTTATCGACCAAGCTCAAAAGAAAATAGTGTTTGTGGTTATCAACTATGTTGCTTCGTCTAAAACAATTGCTTTACAATTAAAAAACGCATCGATATCAACCGATCCTATCAATATGTATGTCACGTCGGATAGTAAAAGTCTGGCAAAATCGACCATTATAAACTCTGAAAAGATAACGCTTCCGGCAAACAGCATCACCACGTTTACGCTTAAATATAAATAGCATGGGTTTTAAATTATTTACGACCTTCAGAGATAAGAAAAACACATTAGTTTATTCTACAATCACATTTGCATTATTATTTAGTTTCGATTGTAGTGGGTTCAGCCAAAAGAAAGGTGCTATTGTATGCAAAATTGATATAAAGAAAACATATCAAACCATTGAAAATTTTGGAGCTTCCGATTGCTGGACAACTCAATTTATTGGAAAATGGCCGGATGCAAAGCGTAATGCTATGGCCGACTGGCTTTTTAGTCAGGAAATGGATTCCACAGGGAAACCTAAAGGCATAGGCCTTTCCTTATGGCGTTTCAATATCGGTGGTGGAAGTGCAGAACAGGGTGAAGCCAGCGGAATATCCACCGATTGGCGAAGGGCTGAATGCTTTCAGAATCCTGATGGATCATATAACTGGAATAAACAGTCAGGCCAGCAATGGTTCCTGACTGCTGCCAGACAACGTGGTATAACACAATTTTTAGGGTTTGCCATAACTCCTCCTGTTCACATGACTCAAAACGGCCTGGCCTTTAACAAAGGAAGGAATGAAACCTTTAACTTGCAATCCGATAAATATGAAGACTATGCTGACTTCCTGTCTCAAACAATACTTGGAATTCGCAAAAACACAGGCATTACGCTGAATTATTTATCGCCTTTTAACGAACCTGAATGGGATTGGACAGGCAATAGCCAGGAAGGTACTCCTGCCTTGAATTCGGAGATAGCAAAGGAGGTACGCTTATTAGACAAAAAACTAACAAAGTATGACCTTCACACAAAAATTGTGGTGACCGAATCAGGACAGCTTGATTATTTATATAAATCAAAAACAAATAAGCCTGGAAGAGATAATCAGATCACTGATTTTTTCGATACCTCATCTCCGGATTATATTGGTAATTTGTCTCATGTCCCCAGTTTTATTGCTGGTCACGCTTATTGGACACTGAATCCTCTTTCGAATCTCATTAAAAAAAGGAAAGAATTGCATAACACTTTAAAAGATAGAGATCTTAATTACTGGCAGACCGAAGTTTGCCTGATGGAAGAAACCCCTGATGTTGGAAATGGTCATGGAAGAGACCTTACAATGAAAACAGCCCTGTTCTTTGCCAGGTTGATTCATGAAGACCTGGTAGTTTCCAACGCATCGGCATGGCATTGGTGGTTGGGAATCTCGTACGCTAATTATAAAGATGGGCTTATCTATGTATTTCCAAATCAGGACAAGAGTGACGGAACCTTTACAGACTCCAAGTTATTATGGTCGCTGGGTAATTTTAGCCGTTTTGTAAGGCCAGGGTCAGTTCGTGTCGATGTTTCTGGGGATGGCTGTGACAATCCAAATAGTTTGATGGTATCTGCATTTCTCAATACCAGCGACAAGAAACTAATTGCAGTAGCCATCAATTATGGCAATTCTGAAACTAAGATGAAGTTAAATGTTCCAGGTCTCTGTATCCAAAAGGCAGTACCCTATCTGACTTCCGATCGTCCAGGTGAAAATCTTCTGCCAGGCAGTCCGCTAGGGAAGTCTCTCGATACAGTGGTTCCTTCTCGTTCGATTGTTACTTACGTTTGCTCTTATCAATAACTTAATAAAATCTGAAATGCGCACTAATAAATTAGCAACCCAAATTTTCATCGCCTTTCTTTTCGCATTTATTGGAGTTCATGCCCAAACTAAAACTATCCATACCTTTCGTATAGGCGATACCGATTTTCTTTTAGATAATCAGCGTTTTCAAATACGGTGTGGTGAAATACATTTTGCCCGTATCCCGGAAGAATATTGGGAGCACCGCTTAAAACTCTGCAAGGCTATGGGACTCAACACTGTTTGTGCTTATCTGTTTTGGAATTATCATGAATTTGAACCAGGAAAATACCAATGGGAAGGTTCCAGGGACGTAGTTAAATTTTGCCAGTTAGCTAAAAAAGAAGGCTTATGGGTAATACTACGCCCTGGTCCCTATGCTTGTGCTGAATGGGAAATGGGTGGATTGCCCTGGTGGTTGCTTAAAAATCCGGATATCAAACTTCGTACCCGTGACACGACTTATATTAATGCTACCCGTAAATGGATGAAAGAAGTAGGTGGAGTACTGAGTCCACAACAAATAACCCAGGGAGGTCCTATTTTGATGGTGCAGGTAGAAAATGAATATGGTTATTTAGCAGATGACGCTGAATACATGGGCATCATGCGCCAATCTTTGATCGACGCGGGATTCAACGTTCCCTTATTTGCCTGTAACCCACCTTTTGCCTTGAAACGCGGTTTTCGCAGTGATCTGTTCAATGTGGTTAATTTCGGCAGCAACCCGGAAGCCGGTTTTAAAGCGTTAAGGGAGATTCAGCCTCAAGGACCACTCATGTGCGGAGAGTTTTATCCAGGTTGGTTCGATACCTGGGGACTTCCGCATCATACCGGTAATATGCAGCAATACCTTACTGATCTTGAATACATGCTAAAGATCGGTGCCTCGTTCAGTATTTACATGGTTCACGGCGGAACAACCTTTGGTTTATGGGCTGGCTGCGACCGACCTTTTAAACCCGATGTATCCAGTTACGATTACGATGCCCCTATCAGTGAAGCCGGTTGGATTGGTGAAAAATTTCAGAAAACCCGGAATTTAATGGCAAAATACCTCCTTCCTGGAGAAATTCTTCCCGAACCTCCTGCTGCTAATCCGACGATTGAGATACCTGAATTTCAGCTTCAGGAGACAGCTCCTCTATTTGACAACCTGCCTCAACCAACCAAAGATATTACCCCAAAAAATATGGAGGCTTATAATCAAGGCAGAGGGTATATTGTTTACCGGACAGTACTTCGGGCAGGTGATGCATGTTCTTTGGAAGTCAAAGAAGTACGAGATTTTGCGTGGGTTTATATAGATGGAAAGCAAATAGGAGTGATGGATCGTCGCAACCGTTCTTTCTCGGTATTGCTACCCCAACGTGAAAAAGATGCAACACTGGACATCTTAGTCGTTCCTATGGGACGTATAAATTTCGGAGAAGAAGTGCATGACCGGAAAGGACTATATAGTCCGGTTTCCATAGTGTCTGGCCATACTTCGCTGGAACTGAAGAACTGGAGTATTTA
>DATBXH010000508.1:0-2284 GCA_036514375.1 Bacteroidales bacterium
CAAACAGGTTGACGATGCCAAGAAATTAGGTCTTAATATGTTGAATTTTCATCGGACCATTGGGCAGGCTAACGTGCTGGATGCTGCTGATGAATTAGGTCTGCTTTATTTCGAAGAGCCCGGTGGAAACCAGTACCCCGAAAGTCTTTTCAATCCCAGAAATGACCTGGAGAAGAAACAAACCGCTTTTTATCTGGCAGTACGTAATGAAAAGTTTTTCAGGATGATCAAGCGCGACCGTAGTCATCCGTCGCTCATTATCTATAATTTGCACAACGAACGGGGCGCACAGCCACACCGGCAGGACAGAGACGAAATGACTTCAGGTCATAAACTAGACGAGACCCGCATTATGACTTATAATTCGTCTAATGGTCCGATCAAACAGGATCTACCTGATCCCCGTTTCAAACTGCATTTGTTGCCTTACGATACCACCTTTTACGATTACGGATGGTTCGATCAGCACCACGCCGGCGGTCCGGGAACGTATCATGATAATTTGTACAGCAACCCGCATAAGTACGCAAAGTACACTGATCATAAAGATGAGATCATATATTATGGTGAAGAAGGAGCCATTGGTACACCACCGCGTTTGCAGCTCATCCGTGATGAAATTCTGAAAACCGGAACAAATATTGGGTGGGAAACCGACGCCTACCTGAAATGGTATGATGCATATGATCAGTTTCTGAAGAAGAACGGGTTCTCAAAAGCTTTTCCGAATGTGGACAGTCTTACCCGAAAAATGGGCAATGTGGCCTATTATTATCAGGGAAGGGTAATTGAGAACGTCCGGATCAACAACATCATCGACGGTTATGCCATCAACGGGTGGGAAAGTATGAAACTCGAAAATCATTCCGGAATGGTGGATGATTATCGTAATCTGAAAGGAGATGCCGATTTGATTGCCCGATACAACCAGCCACTATATGTTGCCGTAAAGCTTAATCATAAAGTACTTCAAACAGGTGACACGGCAACCATTGATCTGTTTGTTGTAAATGAAAAGGATATAAAAGGTTCATTCCTTCTCGAGGTACAAGCTCAAAATGCGAAGGGGGAAAAAGTCTGGGAAAAGAATGCCTCTGTTACCGTAACCGGAGGAGTGCAATACGGTGAATTGATCCTTTCAGGATTAAAATTCTCACCTGCACAGGCAGGATATACAAAGATAAAAGCGTGGTTAAAAAGAGATAATAATGTGATTGCAACGGGCGATGACGACCTGTTTACAGTACACCTCAATACTACGGGTATACCTCAGGACGGTGAGATTGCTGACACCAGCGGAATCATCGCCACTTACTTGAAATCTATAGGAATCACTTCCTTTAAATCATACCGATCAGGCAGACCAGAAGGAAAGATATTGGTAGTAGGTAATTTTGACCCTCTTCAAAACGGAAACCCATTGGTAACCGATATCCTGGAATGGGTCAACAATGGCAATACTATGGTGATTGCAGGAAATTCGGATAAATGGGCAGGTTTTCTTGCTAAAAAAGAAGTAATTGACTATCGTGGTACACAGGTGCTGGGAACCAGTTGGTATGGCGGTAATTTTTTTGTAAAAGATCATCCGCTGTTCGAAGGTTTACCACAATCGTGCGTTTTTAACTGGGAATACCAGTGCCTTGCCGGTTATAACAAGAGTCGTTCCGGTATGCGAATCTTTAACGGCGAAACTGTAGTAGGTTGTGTTTCCGACCATAAAACCGAAGTATATTCAGCACTCAGTGTTATTCCTCACGGACGAGGAAAGATCATCCTTTGTGCACTGGACGTCTTGTCCTGTATCAAAGATGTGAAAGTTGCAAACCATTCCGAAGGTGACGGTGAAAATGCATCCATGAATACCTTTAACGCTTCCGCAAGAAATTCGGCCAATGTGATAGGTCAGCAATTGTTATTAAATATGATCAAGTATTAAATCAATAATTTAAAAATGAACAAAGTATTTCTAAAAAACGTATTGATTCTTTCATTCTTCCTTTCTTTATTTCAATTGACGAAAGGGCAAGAAAAAATACCGGATAAATCCGGCATTTATATAGATCTTCCTTTTAAGATGCCGGAAGTAGCACAGCCTGCTTTTAAATCGAACACTGTTAATATTAAAGATTTTGGGGCGAAAAACGATGGCATAACATCGAATACCAAAGTTTTCGCAGCAGCTATTTCGGCCATTATTGCCAAAGGTGGCGGGACGGTCATAATTCCCGAAGGGCTTTGGTTAACCGGCCCCATCGAACTTAAAAGTAATGTAAGATTATAT
>DATBXH010000509.1:0-4683 GCA_036514375.1 Bacteroidales bacterium
AAGAAATATTGATAATATCATCTATTAATTTCAGCAGCGTTTCACCGCTACTGCGGACGATATTGGCAAATTCCTGTTTTTCTTCCAGGGAGAAGTCTTCCTGAATAAGCATGTCCGAAAATCCAATAATAGCATTCATTGGTGTCCGAATTTCATGGGACATGTTTGCCAGGAAAGCAGATTTGAGTTTATCTGCTTCTTCCGCTTTTTCTTTTGCCTTACGCAAGTTTTCCTCTTTTTGCTTTCGATCTGAAATATCCCTGACGAAGGCAAAAGAATATTCCTTTCCTTCATGTTGAATATAGTTCAGGATTAGTTCAACCGGAAATTTTGATTGTGTCCTGCGCCTGAATATGGTTTCGATGACTAAAGAACCGTCTTTTTTGATAATTTCCCAGAAATCAGTCCAATCCGAACTCGAGAATTTTGGAATGATATCGGTGATTTTTTTTCTGCCAAGTTCTTCCTTCGAATAATTTAGCGTGTTACAGGCCGAATTATTAGCGTATACGAACAGTCCTTCTTTGTCAATCCAGAAGATAGGGTCTGCAGCATGCTCTATGGAGAATTGAGTTAGTCGAAGGGCTGAAGTTCTTTCTTTTACTCGTTGATCAAGTTCAGCATTGATTCTTTCAATTTTTTTCCCTTTGTTTTCCAAAAGAAGATATTGCCGGTAAAGCGCAAAGGACAGTAACAGGATGATCACGATACCGGCTCCAAATATGTATAAGTTTACTTTTTGCCGATTAATCAATTCGATGTTCTTGGTTATTTCTTCATTTTTTTGTTGGATCTCCTGTTCTTTCTTGGTGTTTTCATATTTCGCTACCAGTTCGGCAACCCTCGCATTTTTTTCGCGGTTAATAACTGAATCATTAACTATCTGATAAAGTTTATAATAGGCAAGGGCTTTTTTATAATCGTTTTTGGCATCATACAATCTTGAAAGTTCCTGGTAAGCTGTTTTTAATAATTCCCAGGATTGTATTTTCAGGGCAAGTTTAAGTGATTGCTGTAAATAGAGATTGGCTTTGTCGAATTCTTCTTCCTGAATGTAATATCTTCCCAAGTTATTTCCCGTTTCAATGCGTCCCCAGTTATAATCATAGAGTTCAAATGTGGCAAGAGCTTTTTTAGCTAAGCTTATGGCCTGCACTATATTGCCTTTTGCATAATATATTTCAGCCTTGGCACTTTCAATATAAGCTGATTTTCGCTCGATATGGAGTGAATCGTAAATGGATTTTGCCATATTGTAAAAACTCATTGCTTTATCGTAGTTTTTCAGATTGAAATTAGCGAGTCCAAGTCGGAAATATAGTTCCGAGAGTTTTTCCGAATCATCGTAATCAATGAAGTATTTAAGGGATTTTTCGAGGAAACTGATTGCTTTTTTGTTATCGCCTAGAACAGTGTAAAGCGAGCCTATATGATAATAGACATCCGCTATGCCTGCTTTGTGGTTTAGGGATTCGTAAAGGGAGATTGCCTTCAGATAATATTCAAGAGATTTGTCGTAGTTTGTGGTGAACCAGTATATGTTTCCAAATTTTACATAACATTGGGCAATGCCTTCTTTTTTATTTAATTTTAGAAATATTGTCAGGCTTCTGTTATATAAATTCAGCGCAGTATCATTTTGGTTCGTTTTGTAATAAATATCTCCAACAAGCAAAGCTAATTGCGCTTCAAGACCAGGCTTGCCAATTTTCGCAGCAATTTCCATGGCTCTTGAGTAATATGGAAGTGATAACCGTTCAAAGTCGATTTTATTGTAAATGTCGCCAATGGCTTTTAAGGTTCTGGCTTCAGAAAATTGATCGTCGTGATCCCTTGCAATTTTTAAGGCGGCTTCAGCATATTGGAGGCTTCGTTCAGGGTTTTGAATATAAACTTTGGTGGCAAGTCCTAGCAATATATCGATATTATCGATGTAGCCAATACTTACCGTAGAGTCCTTTTTGGCTGGGGTACCGCAAAATGAATGAAGATAAGGCATCATTGAAATAATGAATAGGATAAACTTAATCTTCATCTTTTATAATTTAAGTATTCTATACTAGTAATATATAACTATTTTCTTTTATGTTTAGTTCAGACGGTTACCGGAGGTGTTATTTTGCAAGGTGATCCGGATTAGCCTAAAAATAGTTATGAATCACAAAATTATAATATTGAATTTTAATTTACAATTAGGCCCTGCGAACGGGTCTTTAAATTGAAAGCCCGAGATTTCAAGATAAGCAGAAGTTTTTATTTTTAACACCTTAAGTATTTAAATATGAGGGTAATTAATTTCTTAATAAATGTTAAAAAAATGTTAAGTTTTGATAAAGTTTGATTATATTTAGAAGGCTTTTTTAATACTAACTTCAAAAGTTTAAGATATGAATATTACATTCAATGAGCTTAGAAGAATCAAAGATAACCTGCCGGCCGGCAGTGTAAAAATGATTGCAGATCGTTTACATCTATCAGAAGATACCGTTAGAAATTATTTTGGGGGATCACATTATCCCACAGGCGAAAGTGTAGGTCTTCATGTAGAGCAAGGTCCCGACGGTGGCGTGGTGGCTTTGGACGATACAACAATTTTAGATATGGCAATTTCAATAATCGATGAGCACGCCCATTCCGTAAATTAGAAGGTGTGAGATTATTGGAAAGCAGCAGTATATGTTATCGCATGTGCTGCTGCTTTTTTTATTTAACCAAAATTGAGCAATAGGAGCCGATGAAAGAGGCGAACTATTTACTTTAGTTGGGTTAATCCCGGAATTTTTCTATTGCGGAATCTGGGTTTAATTACTTCTTTTTTGCTGAAATTTCAGTAGCCCGGATTCAAATGAATATGTGGTGACGTTGCTCTTTTCATCGTTTTTTTCCGAAAGTGTCATATTAGAGTCTGTCAGATAATTAATCCCTTTTATTCCAGCCTGGCAAATTTTAAAAAAAGAGATTTTTTCTGAGGCACCTTTTATCTCATTGATATTTTTGACATCACTTTTTATTTTGCCCAGAAATTTTTCAGCTGAAACCAAAAAAAGCATATTACTGTTGGATGCTATTTCAGGCGAATTATCCTCTTCCGAAAGATATACTTTTAAAATGGATTTCCCTGAGTCCGTGATGGGCTTAAGATCCTTTGGCTGTAGCATGGCGAGTTTTTCTTCCGTTTCCCGTGTTTTATTTATTACTGACTGAGCCATCTGATCCTGGTTTGCCTGTGGAGAATGTATTTCAGCTACTTTATTAAGTTTATTTAGGTGCCTTACTATGAGTGGCCTATTTGTTTGTTTTGCTATCGGTTTTTCCGATTGATTTGATTTTTCAACAGGCAGGGTATTGATTGCAGCCGGCTGAAACTCATTCGGAATTTGTTTTTGACCTTGATAAACCAAAACAGTCAGGATAATAGCTATACTGGCTGCTATCGGTATAACCCGCGTTAGAATTATTGACCGTTTTACAGGTATTTTTTTATACAACCTGTTTTTCTCATTAAATTTGGTATTTACATCAAACTTTAAGTAAACATCTTTAAATCGCTTAAAATCATCATTTTTTTGAGAATTATTTGAACAGAAAGATAGAAGTTCTGAGGCTTTTTTTTCATCAAGCAGTCCTTCGTAATAGGCAATGCAGAAATCGTTAAAGTTATTGTTGTTAATTGGAGTCGTGCCAAATTCGAATTTTTTGAGCAATTGCTTGTTGTTGAACTCTGTTTTATCTGGTTTTAAAACCAGAGTTTCAAAGCCGTCAAACTGTGCTTTCGTTTCAGGATTCAGTGCCAGAAATAAGCTCAGTTCGCCCATCTCTTCCGCTGAAAGACGCCCCTCAATGTAATCGAGGAAATAGACTTCATAATTGTCAAGCGTTATTTTCATCCCTTACATTTAAAGTATAGCTTCAATAGATCCGATATAATTTTTAAGAAAAGCTCTTGCTCTGAAAATATAGACCTTTACCTGTGATTCGTTCAGGCCAGTGATTTCACCAATTTCCTCATAGGAGTATCCTTCATAATCTCGTAAAAGTATAACCGACTTTTGAATATCCGGTAGCTGATCAATCGCTTTATGCAAGACTTCATTTAAATCCGTAAATTGTTCACTGTGTGCGTAATTTTCTGCATCGATATTTTCGAAGGTTGTCATTCTTTTTTCGTGGCGGATCAGATCAATCATGGTATGGTAACCTGTGGTAAACAAATAAGATTTGACTTTTTCGTAGGATACAGTTTCGACCTTAAGCCATAACTTTTCATAGCTTTCCTGTACGACGTCGTTTGCTTTATTCTCATCTTTAATATTCTTGATAATAAAGCGGTACAAACTGTCAGAATAAAGATCTACGCTTTGGTTGTACTCTTTTACAGTCATTTAACATTTGTTTCACATATACGACGACCTCGTATGATTAAATGTTACAGAAAAATTATGAAAATTTTAGAAAAAGAAAAGCCCCTTCGTGCAAGGGGCTAATAACCAAATTTTTAAATTGGCCTGAGCGCAGGATTGCTAATTAATCAAAAATCTGGTCAGGCACGTTTGTATTAATTTCAATTAAATTGACATTGACTTCAAAAGATTGAGGTCCCATCGTTGTTTTCATTAGTTTAGGAAATTGAACATTGTTTATCGTGGTATAATCCATTACATCTGTCGTCTGTGCTATTTTACC
>DATBXH010000510.1:0-2534 GCA_036514375.1 Bacteroidales bacterium
AATTGTTAAGATTCGCAGGTCCTATGATCCAATATCCATAAGGGATGCAAACAACATGAAACTAACGGGAGCAAAGATCTCTGATAGTTCCCGGAATTGACGATGAGTCAGCGCATGAATCAAGAGCGATATTGAGACCAAATCATTATAGTTTCCTGAAATTGAGACTGTTTTGATTATCAATATTTTTATCTATATTGAGTTTATTTGTCTATTCATGCCTCTTTGAATAAACCTTACGCCTTTCAATTTGTTAACATTTTAAGCAAAAAAATTAAATTTTAATATACTAGAAGGATGACTCTCTTGAAATTACTGCAGGAAAAACTTGGCAAGCCATATTTTGATCTTGAATATCTGCTACTTTGCTTTCGGGAAGTGCTATTGGAACATAACGAGCAGGAATTGGCGGAATCACTACCCTGGTTAAGTGACAATCTACCTGAAATATCCTCCTATTCATCAAAACAACTCCAGGTATATTCCATATGTTACCAGCTTTTAAACATTGTTGAAGTAAATGGTGCCGTACAAAATAGACGTAAAATCGAAAATGAACGGTTATCAGGAGTCAACGGCCTTTGGGCAAACAATCTCAGTATCTTAAAAGAAGCAGGATTTACTGAGCACGAAATTCTTTGCAATCTTCCTAATATTGTTGTGGAACCGGTTTTAACGGCACATCCCACAGAAGCAAAGCGTCCTGAAGTACTTGAACAGGATAGAAATCTTTATCTTCTTGTTGTAAAGCGAGAAAACTCGATGTACACTCAATTAGAACAAGAAGAGATACGAGATGAAATAAAACTGGTACTTCATAAACTTTGGCTGATTGGCGAAATATTTCTTGATAAACCGGATATTCGATCTGAACTCGAAAACGTACTTCATTACTTAAAAAATATATTCCCCAAAGCAATCGGTATATTGGATCGCAGGCTTATACAAGCATGGCATTCAATAGGATTTGACATAGAAAGTATTAATAACACCAATTTCCTGCCACGCATTTCATTCGGCAATTGGGTAGGTGGCGACAGGGATGGACATCCTTTGGTTACCGCAGATGTAACTTCCGATGCCTTGGTCCTACTACGTATGAATGCTTTTGAAATAATTAAGGCTCATCTAACTGCGTTATCCAGGAATTTAAGCTTCTATGTGACTCCAGATCAGGTTTCCGAAGAACTAAGAGCTCTTATAAAAAGTTATGCTTTATTTGCAGGCGATGAGTATTCTATGCTGGAACAAAGATATCAACATGAGGCATTTCGTTTATATCTAAATTTGCTCATGTACCGACTTCCGGTGGATTTCAGCCAGGACAGAATAATTTCTCTGGTTGAGCGCGAAGGAAGCTACCGGCATTCCGGTGAGCTAATAGGTGACTTATTAGTACTCCAGTCTGCTCTTGAAGAGTGGGGAGCAAAAGAAGTTGCCTGGTCAGAAGTCCGCGATTTAATTCGGCTTATACAGAGCATAGGTTTTCATTTGGCTAAAGTAGACATCAGACAAAACAGTAAATACCATGACACTGCCATGGACCAGTTACTTCAGGCAGCCGGAGAAGGCATGATATACTCCTCCTTGCATAAAGAGGAACAGTTTGAGTTCCTTATAAAGGAATTACAGTCAGCTCGTCCGTTTACCAATAATTTAAAAGAGCTACCAACTGAATCTCAATCAGTAATCAAAACTTATCAGGTCCTTAAAAACCATATTGATAAGTATACGGCAACATCGCTGGGTAACATTATTATAAGCATGACCCGCAATGTTAATGATTTGCTTTTACCGTACCTGTTTGCCCGAGAAACTGGTCTTCTGCAAAAAAAGGATGGCTCTTTCGTATTGGCACTCCATGTAGTTCCCTTGTTTGAAACGATTGATGATTTGGAACACAGCGAAGCCGTCCTGGATGAATATCTATCACAACCAATTGTACGTCATTCCCTTGAATTTCAAAGACAAAACCGTAAACGGACCTGGCTAAGGCAAGATGTAATGATCGGGTATAGCGACAGTAACAAGGATGGAGGCATTATCGCCAGTGCGTGGAATCTTTACAAAGCTCAGGAAAGACTAACATTGATTGCTAATAAACAAGGGATCAGACTTAGATTCTTTCATGGGAAAGGTGGCACAATCAGCAGAGGCGCGGGGCCAACACATTGGTTCATGAGGTCACTTCCTCCGGGAAGCCTGTCTGGTCACATCCGGTTAACAGAACAAGGTGAAATTATTGAAAAAAAATATGCAAACCTGTTAAATGCAGCTTATAATCTGGAATTACTGGTATCAGGAACATTAACCCAAACCCTTTTGCATGCCCGCCAGCAGCCGGTCCCGCACGAGGCTGCTGATATTCTTCAGTTTTTATCAGACCGTAGTGTGGTTGGATATCAGGAACTCACTCATCATCAACATTTCATTAATTTCTTTTCGCAAGCCACACCTATCGATGCGATAGAGTCAAGCAAAATAGGCAGCCGCCCAAGTCGACGAACCGGAGAAAGAACATTGAACGACCTTCG
>DATBXH010000511.1:0-2814 GCA_036514375.1 Bacteroidales bacterium
CAAAACTCTGATAGCAGACGAAAACAAAAACTATTGCGTATGCCCCATATCGCAAATCCGCAAAGATGTAAGCATTTCTGCCATGTGTTATTGTTCCGAAGGTTTTGCAGAGAAGATGTTCTCTGTTGTTGCCGGTGTGCCTGCAAAAGCACGAGTAGTATCTTCTATTCGCAGGGGTGACGAAAGGTGCAAGTATAAGATTATATTCTCTTAATAATATACACAATATCTATACGTTAGTTAGATGCTATTTTATAAACCACTATAACCATGAACATTGAGGACTGTTTGATAAAATGTTGGAGTAGTAAAACGAGTAGTAAATGGACTATTGATAATCCTTATAAAGGACAATGTGGTGTTACTGCAATTGTAATAAATGATTTATTTGGTGGTCAGATTCTTAAGACTTTAATAGATAACCAATGGCATTATTATAATTGGATTAATGGACAAAGACATGATTATACAAGCAAACAATTTGATTACGAACTAGATTACCAAGATACCCCATCATCATGGGATGAAGCATATTCAGACACAAATGAACTTCAATATAAAGAATTAAAAGGATTAATGGAAAGAGAATTATTGGGGATAGTAGATACCTCAAGTGCTGAGCACTATTCTTAGGGCGTTTTTAACTGCCATCTAACCTTTGATTCTTAATTTACCATAGATATGAAAAAAATTGAAAAACTATCTGAAAACACCCTATATAGTGCAGTAAACATAGGTAGCTTAGATAATTTAAGGGATTATTCACTTATTCATCCGGTAAATAAAAAGCTGATAGAAGGCAAAGTATTCCTAAAAGATGTCACTAAAGCAACTGGTACGGAAATTTCGTTCAATACACTTCCTCCCATGACTGAGCTGTCCTATTTTCATATTCACCGGAAAAACGAAGAAACCTATGTGATTTTAAAAGGATTCGGTTTTTTTCAGGTCGACGAAGATTGCTTTAACATCAAAGAAGGCAGCGTAATACGTGTTGCCCCACAAGGAAAACGAGGTATGTGCAATTCTTCCGACGAAGCAATGGTATATATGGTAATCCAGTCTAAAGAAAATTCATTGGAAGAATATACTACTGCCGATGGAGAACGGTTTCCTGTCGAACCAAAATGGAGGTAAGAGATCTCGGTTGCTTAAAAATAATAAGTGGCAGGTATCAAAAAAACGGCAACCATTCTTTGTAAATTATATTTTACCTAACACCATTCCTTATCAGGAAATCACTGTATTTTTGGTCAGTGCCCATAATATGACTTGTAATCCAGTCTTTTATAAAATTTGTCACCTCAATGGTTACCAATAGTTTGCCACTTTTATAACGTTCTTCATAATTTATTACAGTTTCTATAAACTTATCGTGCTCGGCTTTGTGGCCTAGGTAAGCCGGATAGTTAAACTGTTTCATATATCGCTCTTCTGTTGAAAAATGAAATACAGTATATTCCTTCAAGCCCTTGATAAGTTTCATCATCTTTTCTTTTGATGTACCCAGGTTAATATTGTCGTAAAACGTATTTACGAGTTCTATAAGTTTCTTGTGTTGTTGGTCAATTGAATCAATTTTAACACTTAAATTATCGTTCCAATTAATTGTTGCCATAGTACAAATTTTAAAGTATTGTGATTAATTAGGGAGTCAATTGTAATTAACTATAAATTTAAAACTAATTCTACACATTTATTATAGCTTTTTGTTAAATATTATTATTTCAAAATTTAGCGATATTTTAAATTATAAAACATGCTGACATAGGGTTGTCACTTGCTAATTTTACTTTTGTTTTGGATAAGCACTGTTTCAAATGGAAGAATCATTAGTAAATAAAGAATACTTGCTCGAAAAGTTCCCCGGCAAGGGAGGATGGACGTATGTCGCAATACCTGAAGTATTGCAGGATAAACATGCTCCTTTCGGTTGGGTAAGGGTTAAGGGGAGTATAGATAATTACCAGTTCAAAAACTACCATTTAATGCCAATGGCAACGGTTCACTTTTCCTTTCCGTTAAAGCTGCTGTTCGCAAAGCAATTGGCAAGAAGGAAGGCGATTGGGTGCAGGTAATCCTTTATGCAGATAATACCCCAACCGAGATACCCGAAGAACTTCAACTTTGCTTTAACAGCGAACCCGGGTTGTACAAAACCTTTTTGAGCTATCCCGATGGCGAGCAAAAAGCATTTATCGAGTGGATTTACTCAGCCAAAACCGAAGAAACTAAAGTCGAACGCATAGCCCGGACGATGAACAAACTTGCAAAGCATCAGCGGTTCTATGACAAAGATATTGACTAACTCTAACCATATAAGTATGATTGATGAGAAAAAATATCTGGATATAGTGTCCGAGACTAAAGCTGACATAACTCCTTTTATCGATTTGGCAATAAATCAGGTTAATTTCAGGGATATTCTTGTTAAGCATCTATTACACAACGATTCGATAAATATTTACTATCATTCCTATTTGATACTTTATCAAGCAACAAAGATTATACCTTCTTCATTTTATTGCTATTGGGATAAATTTTCATCATTGCTTAATTACGATAATTCCTATCATAGAAATTATGGAATGGACTTGATTGCCAATTTAGTTGTTGTTGACAAGGATAACCTTTTCGAGTCTATTTTAGCAGATTATTACAAACAACTTAATGATGAAAAAGTAGCGACAATTAAACATTGTATTACCAATTCTGCGACAATTATCAAGTCTAAACCACAATTAACAACAATCATAATAGCAAGGATTATTGACTCTTTGAGAGTAAATGACAATTCCGACAGGCATCAAAATT
>DATBXH010000512.1:0-2940 GCA_036514375.1 Bacteroidales bacterium
CGTATTGCTGGAACCTTAGGTCTGGACAACTTCATCATGTTCTTCGACTCGAACGACATCCAGCTTTCAACCGAAACCTGGGAAGTTACGATTGAAAACACTGAAATGAAATACAAAGCCTGGGGTTGGGAAGTAATGACAATAGATGGTAATAACACCGATGCTATCCGCGAAGCATTAAAGAAAGCCCATTCGACAACCGGCAAACCTGTTCTGATCATTGGTAAAACCGTCATGGGTAAAGGTGCTGTTGATGAGGCCGGCTCAAGTTTCGAACGGAAATGCTCAACTCACGGTATGCCTTTGGGTGAAGCTGGAGCATCTTTCAAAAAATCAATCACAAACCTTGGCGGTGATCCCGAAAACCCATTCCAGATATTCCCCGAAGTCGCTGAATTTTACGCTAAAATTCGTGATCAGAAAATCAAACAAGCAGCAGAAAAGAAAAAAGCAATTGCTGAATGGGAAAAAGCTAACGTTGAAAAGGCTGATAAATTGAAAACATTCCTTTCGGGTAATGCGCCTGCCATTGACTATTCAAAGATTGCTCAAAAAGAAAATATTGCTACCCGTGCTGCTTCAGCAACCGTTCTTGGCTATCTGGCTCAGAATGTAGAAAACATGATTGTTGCATCAGCCGACTTGTCAAATAGCGATAAAACCGATGGCTTCCTTAAATACACCAAGGCCTTCCGTAAGGGAGATTTCTCAGGTGCATTCCTGCAAGCTGGAGTTAGCGAACTTACAATGGCAGCACTTTCTAATGGTATTGCACTTCATGGTGGTGTTATTGCAGCTTGTGCCACTTTCTTCGTTTTCTCAGACTACATGAAACCTGCTTTGCGGTTATCTGCTCTTATGCAGTTACCGGTAAAATTCATTTGGACACATGATGCTTTCCGTGTCGGCGAAGATGGTCCAACCCATCAACCAGTGGAGCAGGAGGCCCAATTGCGTTTGATGGAACAATTGAAAAATCACCATGGAAAGAATAGTACCTTGGTACTTCGCCCTGCTGATGCTGTAGAAACCACTGTTGCATGGAAAATGGCAATGGAGAATACATCCACTCCGACTGCTTTAATCTTATCGCGTCAGAATATCAACGATATTCCTGTTAAAAATGGTTCTACACGGTATGCAGATGCGCTTGAGGCAGCAAAAGGTGCCTATATAGCCAAAGATTGTAATGGAACTCCGGATATTATCTTTGTTGCCAATGGCTCTGAAGTTGCCACGCTTCTTGCAGGAGCAGAAAAACTTACTGCAGAAAAAGGTTTAAAAGTACGGGTAGTTTCAGCTATTTCCGAAGGATTGTTCCGTAATCAGCCCAGAGCATACCAGGATGCTGTTTTACCAACCAGTATCCCAACATTTGGTATGACAGCAGGTTTACCTGTTACGCTCAAGGGGTTGGTTGGTCCATTTGGTAAAGTTTTTGGTATGGAGACTTTCGGATTCTCGGCACCTTACAAAGTACTTGATGAGAAACTTGGATATACGGCTGATAATGTCGTTAAACAAGTAGAGTTGTATCTCGCTGAATTCAAGAAATAACACATTAATTATCCCCATAGAAAAGTCAGCCGCAAAGCTGACTTTTCTTTTTTATTTTCTTATATTTAATATATAGAAGATATACAAATTTGCCCAAGCAATATAAAATGGAGCCAGACTCTATTATAACAGAGGATTTCATTTTTACTGATGACCTTGGTTATTCCAGTCCAAACGGACGTTATACCTATCGGTTCAGGTATTTGGGAGACGGAGTATTTTCACTTATTTCAAGGGGTGTGCTGGACGACAAAACATTAAAACACCAGCTAGCCTCTGGCGACAAGGCCAGGGAAAGATTAAAAGCTCTGTTTTCTGATAAAAAATATCACTTAATCTGGGATGTGACTGAACTGAAAAGAGGTACCCTATTGGCCAGATATATGGCTATTGCTAAAGTTAAATCCGAGAAGCAGTTTGGAAGTCTTACGTTTATTGGTGCTAATAGTTTTATAAAAAATTTCGGCACAATTGCGGTTAAATTATTACCTAATATTAAATTGTTTTTCTTTGACAATTACGATGATGCAATTCTAAACCTCGAGAAAAACCTTCAGAAACTAATGCATCTTCACAAATCGGAAAACAATAAGTTCTCTCCTGAAATTAAATCTTACAACCATTTCATTAATCTCTGGCAGGAAAATCCTGATTTCATCCAATTCTTTGGACAGCAGTACAAAATGACTTCCTGTAGCAAATGGCAATATCAGGCTCCTGATAGTAATTGTAGGGTAAAAACCGGTATTATCGAAGGAAATATAGTTTATTTCGAATGCGAGGGTTTTCTTAAAGCTCCTTTCATTGATATTTGTTATGGTATTCTGGAGAATATTATGGCAGAAATGAGTTTCAATGCTACTGATAATAAATTTTACACCATATTAAACCTTCGGAAAGTAAAAGGAATTTCCCTTGGCGCCAGGAAAAGGATATCTTTTTTTGAGCAAATGTATAAGGATCGGTCTTATATGGTCATAATTGTCGGTAATCCAACGCTACTACTGGTTTTAAGAATATTAAGAACAATTAGTTTAGATAATTTCTATCATTGGGGTTCAACTGATACAGCAGAGAATGCTTTTACCCATATCCTCAAACACCGGAAAGTGCTCGCGGGTATGCCTGAACAATCTGAGGAAAAAACCAAGAGTGAAACGGAATTGATAATTCCCAGGTCTCCTGAGGACATGTCTAAACTTATCATACAACAACATGCTGAGCTTTTAAGGCTGAAAAAGGATCAAAAAGAGGAAATCCAAAAAGTAATTGAGATGGTAGGCAGGATGACATGGGACGAATCCTTTAATATCCCCCAGCCCAACAAGGATAAACCAGGCCCATTTGATGCGGTTTATAATTCACTATCAATTCTTTTTCAAG
>DATBXH010000513.1:0-2648 GCA_036514375.1 Bacteroidales bacterium
TTTGGCTGTTTTATCGATATCCATGGCGAATTTTTCGACACCGTTCATTTCCCCGATTCGTTAAAGAAATATCCGTTTACCGGTTATGGTGTATATCTCCTGGAAGGAAAAGTTGTGGAAGAATTTGGTTTTCCGAGTATCGAAATCCAAAAAATGGCACGGCTACCGTATCAACCGGATCCGAGAGCTGAATAAATAATTTGTTAATGCGGCAATGTGCTAATATGCCAATGAAGGACACAACTCCTGGTTAACAAGATATTCAATCAATAGCCGATTTTCAGAGGTTTACTACCTTTGAACGGCCAATTTAACATCTTTAAACCAGGCTTTTGTAGGACGATTGGGTGGGTAGCCATTCTCCAGGCGGTACTTTTTTCGCTCTTCTGTAAAGTTCCACCATCTTTTGCTACCATCCCTGGTATTAGCATAATAAACTATTAACCGGAATTGATCCTCAACACAAGGATCAATCCATGTGCCGGAGGAGAATTCCAAATCTTCAATAAGCCTGGCCCCGTCTTTATTTCGAAGATCTTTTAACGAATAATACCCCATGGAAATCAAATTTTGCGCAAATTTTATCCCGATAGAGGGTACATTTTGGAACTCAACCAATGCATATATCTCCATGGCTCTTATGATTGGTACATTAAGTATTACACTCAGTTCCTCAACCGAATATTTAGTAATATCGCTAATCTTAATCTTATTCGCCCTTAACCTATTTTGTTCGGCAGGCAGCAAATCAAGTTTTATTTTCGTCCTATTCTCCATCAGTAATAATTTTTTTAGTCGTGTTTTTAGTTCTGCACAAACGTATGATATTAAAGTGACAACCTTATGTCAACATGGTAAAACAGATTCGGACCTCTCTTATCTGCGAATCTATCCGATTTGTTCTTTCTCATAAACACGTTTCCATTCATTAAAAAATTCCCCTTTCATTAAACCTGGAGCTTTTCGCTGAGTCAAACATACGTTTTAATAAATTTTGAATTATGAAAAAGTCAATTTTCAATATCATTTAAGTTAATGGGTAAATCGTACCTGGCAATTAAAAAATGAATCAAACAATCAATTTTAGTCATATGAAAACAAATTTGTTATACATCGTTTTTATTATTTCGGTTTTATTCACCGCTGTTAATATCAATACAGACGCACAAAGACGCGTGATAGTTGTAAGAAAACCGGCACGGACAGTAGTTATGACCAGAGTTCCGGCAAGCAGGGTTGTTTATGTAAATCGCAGGGTTATTGCCGGTCCCGTTGTGGTTAGGACATTACCGGCAGCTACGGTCACTATCGTACACAGAAGGGTGCCTTACTATTATCATGCCGGCTGTTATTATGTATTGCGCGAAGGTGCTTACGTTACGGTACCTCCTCCTGCAGGCATTGTAGTTCCCGTTCTCCCATCCGTGTTTGTTCGGGTATTTGTTTCTCCTGTAACTTATTTTTATGCAGGTGGAGTATTTTACAATCAGGTTCCCGGAGGATATGAAACGGTGGCCCCACCGGCTGGTGCACAAATAACGGAACTCCCCGAAGGAGCCGAAAAGGTGAATGTGGAAGGAAAGATCTTTTACGAACACAACGGAACCTTGTACAAAAAGGTAGAGACTGACAATGGTTTTGCATACGAGGTGAGCGGTAGTGTTGAGGGTTAATGCCATAAATTCGTTACAATGAAAACAAAATTCGTTTTATACTTTCTTGCGTCCGCATTTTTTACATGTGCAACAATAACAGTAATGGCGCAGACCTATGCCTTTAACACCCTGAACGAAAGCCAGCCATCTATGCCAAGGGAAAGGGCAAGAATGAATAGTGGGATCCTAAAGATCGGGCTCAACATGAATTACCTGGATATACCTAATTCGAGTGCCAGGCTTGGTTTTAGTATAGGACTGGCTCCTGCCTTCACGGTGGACAGAAATTTCTATTTCAAACCGGAAATGTCCTTCTCACTGAAAGGCGGAGGCAGCTCGTACCAGGATTATTTTTACGAAGGTGATGTAACTTATCGTTTGAGTTATCTGGAATTTCCAATGATGTTCGGAATTCGACCCTCCCGGCATATCGCCTTTGAATTTGGCGGATACGGAGCGTTTCTACTCGGGGGAAGTTTTGCTTTTAACGGAACTTTCTATTCGGGTTACGGTGTTTTCGATAGCAATGAACTGAATAATTTCGATTACGGGCTGGCAGGAGGTGTGGTTCTCTCCGGGCGATGGCTCAAAGTTGGTATCCGGTATTACAAAGGCCTGCAACAAGTATCTTCCATGTCATCATCGCAAACTTTTCTTGGGAATGCCACCAACCATACCATCCAGATTTATTTTCAGCGTGCTTCTTTACGCGAAAGACGAAGGGAAGAGATGTAAATTTTGTTTCCATCATTCTGTCGGGGCTTGATTCCCTGACAGAATTGATACAAATTGCTTTCTCATGGCTTGTAATGTTTAAAGTGAACATGTTTCTTCCGCAAGCGTTTAAACATCATTCTATTGACAAGTCACCAAAGACTCGTTTTTATGGAAAGGATCGATATAGCTGTGGATAAATAAAAACAAAGGATGAAATTGGAACGATACGCTCCTTCGGATATTTTAAAACCTTTCGTCAGAGCGTTTTTAATTATT
>DATBXH010000514.1:0-3767 GCA_036514375.1 Bacteroidales bacterium
AGGCCGAGGATGCAATACCAGCCGGTATTGCTCAGATAGAACTCGCACCTATCTCAACGGGACTTGGGGAAATTTACCAATACCGGCTTTCCGTGCAAAAGGGATTTGAAAATAAATATTCCCCGATGGAATTGCGGACAATTCAGGATTGGGTGGTCCGCCGTCAGATGCTCGGTACCTCCGGTGTAGCCGATATTAACAGTTACGGAGGTTTTGTAAAACAATACGAAATAGCTGTTAATCCTGAAAGACTCAGGGGGATGAACCTCACGCTTACCGATATATTTGAAGCCCTTGGGAAGAACAACGAAAATACAGGAAGCGCTTATATCGACAAAAAACCAACCGCATATTTTATTCGGGGCATTGGTTTGGTAAAGACCATTGATGACATTGAAAAGATTGTGGTAAAAAATAATCCTTCCGGTATTCCGGTATTAATCCGTGATGTGGCTACCGTGCAATACGGAAGTTCCACACGGTATGGTGCTTTTGTGGTTGATACTGCCGAAGCCGTCGGTGGGGTGGTTATGATGCTCAAAGGTGCAAACGCGCACGAGGTGATAGATAATGTTGAAACCCGCATTCGATCTATTCAAAAGTCGTTACCCAAAGGAGTAATTATAGAACCGTTTCTGAACCGTTCCGATCTTGTTGGACGAGCCATTGGTACCGTGTCAGAAAACCTGATTCTGGGGGCACTGATTGTAATTTTTGTACTTGTATTGATACTCGGTAATTTGCGTGCAGGGTTAATTGTTGCTTCAGTGATTCCTTTAGCCATGTTATTTGCCATTTCCCTGATGAATATATTTGGTGTATCCGGAAACCTAATGAGTCTTGGAGCCATTGACTTTGGCTTGATTGTAGATGGCGCTGTGATTATTGTTGAAGGTGTTGTTCATCGTATAACGATGAGTAAACATCATCATCAGGGGATTGTGAGGTTTTCGCAGCAGCAGATAGATGAAAATGTTTTTGAATCGGCAAGATGCATGATCAGCTCGGCTACCTTCGGGCAAATCATTATTCTCATTGTTTATTTACCAATTATGGCATTGGTAGGCATCGAAGGTAAAATGTTCCGCCCGATGGCTCAGGTTGTAGCATTTGCATTACTGGGCGCTGCCATTTTAATGGTAACGTATGTCCCGATGGCATCGGCTTTGTTTCTCAGCAAAAATACCGGGCACAAACGAAATGTTTCCGATAAACTCACGGACCGGATACATAAGGGATTTACTCCGGTTATTGGTTTTGCGCTCAGACATAAAGGACTGGTCTCACTTTCAGCAGTTCTCCTGTTCCTTTTCAGTTTGTTTATGTTCACGCGATTGGGCGGAGAATTTATTCCGCAGCTTGAGGAAGGTGATCTTGCCGCTGGTGTCATGACATTGCAGGGAGGTTCGCTTTCCAACACGATTGAACAGGTGGAAAAAGCCAATAAGATTTTGCTCGGGAATTTTCCTGAAATTAAGCATACTGTTTGCAAAATTGGGGCAGGCGAAATTCCTACAGATCCCACACCTATGGAAACAGGTGACTATATTATTACCCTTAAGCCTAAGAACGAGTGGACGTCAGCAAAAACCCGTGAAGAACTGGTTTCTAAAATGGAGGAAAAACTGGTTGTACTGGCAGGCGTTAAATTCGAATTCCAGCAACCTATTCAGATGCGCTTTAACGAGCTGCTTTCAGGCTCCAAACAGGATATTGCCATTAAAATATTTGGAGACAATCTGAACACATTGGCTGAAAAAGCTGCTGATGTCGAAAAAATCATTCAACGAGTTGACGGAGTATCGGATATTAATGTTGAAAAGGTTACGGGTTTGGCACAGGTCCAGGTTGAATTTAACCGCGATCGTCTGGCACAATATGGTCTCTCTGTTGAAGATGTAAACCGGATCCTGAGGGCAGCCTTTGCGGGTAGTCAGGCTGGGGTTGTATTTGACGAAGAAAAACGTTTCGGGCTTGTTGTTCGTTTGGATAAAGATTACCGTAAGAGCCTCGATGATGTTAAGAATCTTTCGGTTGCCCTTCCCGGTGGAGGGCAAATACCTTTCGAACAAATTGCCGGTATTGAAATAAAATCAGGTCCTGCCCAGGTTTCGAGGGAAAACGCCCAACGAAGGATTACTGTCGGGTTTAACGTTCGTAACAGGGATGTTCAAAGTGTAATTGATGAAGTGACAAAGCAAATTGAACAGAAGGTAAAGCTTCCAACTGGCTATTATGTAACCTATGGAGGACAGTTCCAGAACCTCCGGGCTGCAAAAGAAAGATTATCCATAGCCGTGCCGGTTGCATTGCTTCTTATTTTTGTCCTGCTTTATTTTACTTTTTATTCGGTAAAGCAAGCCCTGCTGATTTTTACGGCAGTTCCCATGGCCGCTATTGGAGGTGTTTTTGCTCTCTGGATCAGGGGAATGAACTTTTCCATTTCGGCAGGAGTTGGCTTTATTGCTTTGTTTGGAGTAGCTGTACTCAATGGCATCGTGCTCATTGCCGAATTTAACCGTCTTGAGAAAGAAGGAGTCACAGATATTACGGAGCGAGTATTAACAGGGTTAAAACATCGTCTGCGCTCTATCATACTTACAGGAGCAGCGCCTATGCTTGGGTTCTTGCCAATGGTTATTTCTACCTCGGCCGGAGCTGAGGTACAAAAGCCTCTGGCAACAGTTGTTATCGGGGGGCTTATATCGGCCACTTTACTTACGTTGGTGATATTACCCGTGTTTTATATCCTCTTCTCCTCGGTTTCTTTCAGGGCATTCTTCAAGCCAAGACTTATAAGAAGGTTATCCATCGTATTGATGATATTAGGGGGATTATCATTTTCAACCGTTACCAAAGCGCAAGAGGCAAAACCGATAGCATTAAAACAGGCTATCCTCCTGGCCCTGGATAGTAACCTTGCCGTTCGTTCATCGGCTTATTCGGTAAATGTTCAGAAAGCTCTGAAAGGTGCATCCTGGGACATCCCCAAAACGGAGATGGATGGTGAGTATGGTCGGATAAACTCATATACCAGGGACAACAGTTTTACCATATCGCAATCATTCGCATTTCCTACGGTCTATATGAATCAAACCAGGTTGGCGAATGCTAATGTGCGGAGCAGCGAATGGCAATTTAAGGCTTCGCAGCTTGAGATCGCTACACAGGTAAAACAGGTTTACTGGCAATTGGTGTATCTCCGTTCGAAACAGCGATTATTTGCGTTTCAGGACAGTTTGTATTCCGGCTTTCTCAAAGCAGCCGAACTCCGGGCAAAAACAGGCGAAACAAATCGCCTTGAAATGATTTCCGCACGTTCGCAGAGTCTCGAAGTTAAAAACCAGTTGCATGAGGTTTCTGCCGATTTGGTTATCCATATGCAAAAGTTACAAACTCTTTTGAATACCGGGGTAGCTGTATACCCTGCCGATACTGTATTGCATCGAATCGGTTACGAACCCTTAACTGATAGTTTGGCGTTAGCAGGCAATCCTTCAGCAGGCTATATCAGGCAACAGGTTGAAGTATCACATTTTGAAAAGAAACTGGAGCGCAGCCGCATGATGCCTGATCTTAGCATAGGTTATTTCAGTCAGACTATGCAGGGTGTTCAGGATATCAATGGTGTTTCAAGAACGTTCGGTTCCGGCGATCGTTTTACAGGTATTCAGGCAGGCATTGCCATTCCTTTGTGGTTTGTACCATATACAGCTAAAACGAAAGCTGCCCGGATAAAAGAACAGGTGGCACAAACAGATGCCGAA
>DATBXH010000515.1:0-4715 GCA_036514375.1 Bacteroidales bacterium
GAACTTAAGCTGGAATTTGTGGACTTTAATATTGTAAATTTGGTTTTTGATGTGTTTGAGTTTCAGGAAATGCTGGCTCAAAAGCAAGGCATTAAGCTCCATTTTGGAGGCAATTATGAAAAGCCTATCAAAGTGAATGCAGATAAAAAACGGATTATTGAAGTTGTTAATAATCTTATAATTAATTCAATAAAATACGGAAAGAAAAATGGGACCACTACGGTTTCATTTTATGAAATTGGTGATCAGATTATGGTTGAAATCGCCGATACCGGGATTGGGATAGCAGAAAAGGATATCTCAAGGATCTTTGAACGTTTTTATCGTACAGATAAGAGCCGGTCGCGCGACCAGGGAGGAACGGGTCTCGGACTATCAATTGTAAAGCACATTATTGAGGCTCATGACCAAACAATTAATGTGAAATCAACAGTAGGTGCAGGCTCTGTATTTACATTTACACTCAATAAAGCAAAAGGGAAATAAGTAATCAGGCGGATATTTGTACTTTTATCCCAAGTGCCTGGATACGTTTAGCGATGACCTGCAGTTCTTCCCTGGGAACTTTTTTTAGCCCTTCAAAGGGAGTATCCCTGTCGATGGTGTATATCATGACCATTTTAGGATTTATATCTTTTACAGATGTCTCCCAGGCTAATAAATCATCTTCGGTCGTATTGTCTAACCAGACTCCTTCCACATCACCTCTTGTAAACATGGTTTGGATGGTCAGGTTCCCATTAAATTCTTTTAATTGTCCGATAATCCTTCCGAGATCGTACTTTCCAACTGGTTTGTTAATTTTTTCAATGCTTGAAAGAAGGCCGGAATCAAGCTTCATGATATTCTGGTCGACCTTTTTTAAGGCCTCAACCACATCTGGTTTATGAAGCATGGTGGAATTCGACAGGACCGAGATAAAGGCTGATTTAAAATAGTTATTACGTAATTGGATAGTGTCATCCACGATATCGGGAAATTTCGGGTGCATGGTAGGTTCTCCGTTTCCTGCAAAGGTTATCACGTCCGGTTTTGTTCCTGCCTGTAACATTTCCGATAATTTAATCTCAAGCGCATCATATACTTCCTGACGGGTGGGAAGTGAGTTGATTCCTTTTCCGGTGGTGTTAAGTCCGCATTCGCAATAAACACAATTGAAATTGCAAAACTTACGGGTGACAGGCAACAGATTGATACCTAAAGAGATGCCAAGGCGTCTGCTTTTTACAGGCCCAAAAACAATTTTATCAAACAGAAAGGTTGGCATTACACTAGAACTTTAACTTCACTCTGCGAAGTTAATTGCATTTTATGAAAATTGACATCCGTTATAAGATTCAATCCCGGTTTTTTACCTTTTTGGATGGTTCCTATAATTGATTCAAAGCCTAAAGCCATTGCTCCGTTTATGGTGGCCCAATCAATCAGATTTTGTAGCTTAATTTCGGGGAAATACTGTTGTATGGTCTTCATTTCACTGAGTATGGAAAGCGTTGTATTGGATGCCAAACTATCGGTACCGAGCGCAATAACAAATCCTGAAGTTGAAATGGATCTGATATCAGGAAGTTGATTTTCGATATAAAGGTTAGCATTGGGGCAAAGCACAAGAACGATCTTGTCTTTTAAATTGGCAATGCAAGCTAAATCCGATGACGAGGTGAATGTATTGTGGATGAGAAGTGTTTTCGAAATATTTTCATAGAATTTACGGCAATATTGTAACGAAGTCATTCCTTTTGCTTGCCAGTCGGCAAATTCATGTGCGATGAGGGATAGAAATGTTGCAATTTCTCCAGTCTTGTCTCTAAACAGTTGGTTTTCTTCATCACTCTCCTGGTTGTGCACCGACCAGATCAATCCCTTTTCCGTATCGTAATCTGAGATCATTTGCCAAAGACTCTCCGACATTGAATACGGAGCATGGGGTGTAATCGATCCTTCAAGGCTATAATCCTTTAGCTTTTCAAAAAGCGTAATACCCAATTCCATTTTTTCTCTGGCTATTTTGTCCTGAAAGCCAAATATTTCTATAAATGTGTGGTACTTAATTTTACTTTTACACTTGATTGGAAAGGAAAGTGCTGAATTTGATATATCGCCTGCTGCAACGGTGCCATTTTCCCTCATCAATCGGTCCGCGTCCAATAACGATTTTTCGGAAATATCATCATTACGAAGCTGTCCTATAGCCTTGATAAACCCGGATAATCCTGTATGTGGCTTGATTCGTCCTTTTAAGTGTGATAATTCAAGATGAGTGTGTGCATTAATAAATCCCGGTGTAATAATCCCATTGAAGAATTCAAGTTTTTCCGTTTCCGGGAGCTTGCCTGAGGTGTCGATCAGATCAAGGATCATTCCATCATCATCAATAACAACTATTCCCAGTTTAAGAGGATTTGCATTTCCCGGAAAGATATAGTGAGCTGAGATCTTTCGTGGCATACAGGGACATTAATTTTTTGCTACAATAATAGCCTGTACATCAACATGTTTTTTAAAGTGCTGGTCTATATTGTCATGATTTAGAATCCAGCCTTTGATATGTGTTACTTTTTTATTTCTGTTTCGTTTTTTTGTACTGAGCACAACCAGACGGTCCGTAGGCTTGTACTTAATAAATGGGAAATATTCGATATGACCGTTTTTTGTTCCGTCATCATACCAAAAGTAGGCGGTAAGATGCGGGTCCTCTGCCTGGTCGTCACTATATAATCTTAACTGTACAACTATGGTATAGAGACCGGTATCTTTAATGGCAATTTTAAAAGGTATCATTTCACGCTCACCGTCTTTCGGTAAATGCCAAACTTCCTTCTTTTTAAAAAGATTTCGTGAGGTATCGGAGTATAATTGCAATTGGTAAACTTCCTGCTGAAGTTTGTTCAGATTGGTAATAACTTCGTCATATACAGCATCAAACTTTTTGGTTCTTTGGGAATAGTATTTTAACGTACTGTCAAAGTTTGCCTTGGTATAGCCATGTCGTTTCAGAATGTCGTTATAAAAATTGGTTGTGTCTTTATGCCTGGTAAAGGCATTATAATTTATCATATAATATCCATCCACCAGATAGATGTCTGTAAGAACTTCAATGAATTGTTTTCTGGGAATAAGATATTTGGACTGGGGATCTGGTTTGCAGGACCATAAGCCTGCCACGGCAGCTAGCAATAAAACGAAATTTTTCACAAGCAACGAATCTGTTTATTAACAAACTCCAAAGTTACTTCTTTTTCTTTCCACCTCCTCTCCCTATGCTCTTTTTTATCTTATCAAAATTATAGCCGAGAACAATTTCATGGGAGCTGGGGTTATATCGGCGGATATCATTAACTGCCAGATCAAATGCATATCCGAATGTAACTTTTTTGTCGTGAGTATAACCAATTACGATTGAAACAGCGTCTTGCGTGCGAAATGCAAGTCCGGCCCAAAGCATATTTTTATAAATGGCTTTGGTACTAATCTCCATTTGATAGGCTGCCGGTACCACCTTTTTCACAATCATACAGGGTTCAAGCGTCCATTCTCTGTTTATTTGGTACAGATAACCCCCAACCAGATAGAAATGAGTATTAAGTACGTCGACGCCCTTAATGTTTTTCTTGGAATCTTTGGAGAAAATATCCAATAAGTGCATGCCGGAAAACCCTCCGTAAAATTGGCTGTTCCAAGCATAAACTCCGGCGGAGGCGTCAGGCACAAGTGTGGACATAACCGATTGTGCAATTGAGGGGTCTAAAGTCCCCGATTCCATTTGACTATAAGTCTCGATTTTTGTTCCATCCACTTTATATTGAATAAGTCCTACACTTAACCCAAAGGAAACCCTGATATCTTTTTGAACAGCAATGTTATATCCGTAAACAGCATTGAACCCGGTACGACTGGTTGGACCGGTAATATCGTTAAAGATACTTCCACCAAAGCCCATATCTTTTTTGGCATGCGGGCCATAAGCACTGATAGAATTGGTGATTGGGGCATCTTTAAATCCAACCCATTGAAACCTGTTATTCATTCGTATTTGATAGAATAAAGCTGTCCCTGCCAATGCCGGGTTATATACAATGGGATTGAGCATATAAAGCGTAAACTGGGCATCCTGTTGTCCAAACAGGCGCCCGCTTATCGCTAATCCCAGTGAAAGAATGATAATATACTTTCTCATAGTTTTGGTTTTTACCTTACAATGGTTACCGTACCTTTTTTCAGATCGGATCCCGGTATGTTAATGATATAGTAATAGGTGCCCATAGGCAATGGTTTGCCATGCAATGTACCGTCAAATTTTTTGGTATCATTGTCATATCCTCTGGAAGAATAAACTTTAGAACCCCACCGGTTGAAAACTTCGACCTGCAAATCAGGATATCCCTCGGCATTACCAATTTCCCAGTAGTCA
Organism: Bacteroidales bacterium; assembly: GCA_036514375.1. GTDB lineage: Bacteria > Bacteroidota > Bacteroidia > Bacteroidales > JAAUTT01 > JAAUTT01. The sequence goes on from DATBXH010000515.1 coordinate 4,412, forward strand.
TTAATTCCATCTCCGTTAGGAGTGAATCCCGAAGGTATCTTCAATTTGCCTGCAACCCTTATATAAATCGTCGCTGTCTCATAGCAACCTTCCTGTGTGATTGCAGTTACTAGGAAGCGTGTAGAATCGTTAAGTGTTACAATTGGCGTACGGCTGGTTGGATCATTGATAACTTCTAATGTATTCGTTACCGTAGACGTTATCCAGACATACGATTTGAAGGTATCGGGCAAAGCTTCAAGTTGTAATGGAATACCTGCACCGATTGAAGTAGTGTCCATTATTTCCACCCCATATGGAGTAT
>DATBXH010000516.1:0-2999 GCA_036514375.1 Bacteroidales bacterium
TATAGCTGGACAGGTGACTTACGGTATGCCGATTATTATGAGCGAGCTTTAATCAATTGTATCCTAGCCTCACAAAGTCCAGCAAAATATGAGAATATGCAGGCAGGGATGATGACTTATCATCAGCCTATTAAATCGGGCATGTGGAAACGCCTGAATGATCCGGAGGACTGTTTTTGGTGCTGTACAGGCACCGGGTCGGAAAACCATGTACAATATGGAAAATTTATTTATTCGTATGATAAAGAGGGGATCTACGTGAACTTGTTCACAGCCTCACAGGTGACATATCCTGATAAAAAGATGGTGATTAAGCAGGAAACACAATTCCCGGAAAGCAGTGATATCAAATTTACATTTATTTCAACCACCACGCCCACCAAGTGGAAAGTTCGTATTCGTGTTCCTTACTGGGCTAACAACGGTGTTACGGTAAAAATTAATGGCAGGGTACATCCTGCACAGGCCAGCCCGGGAAGCTACCTGGTTATCGACAGGTTCTGGACCACCAAGGATGTGATGGAGGTCTCCATACCAATGTCGTTACATAAGGAATCTATTGCAGGAAATGCCAATATCATTGCTTTGATGTACGGACCAATGGTTCTGTCCGGAAAGCTTGGAACTGCAGGTCTGAACGTTCAAACCATTTTTGGTGTTAATGGCGATCAGGTATACGATAAGCTTAAGGTGGAAGATATTTCTGTTCCCAAATTCAAAGGTGTTACTGACGATTTAAATACCTGGATAAAACCGGTGGCAGGTAAACCTTTACTTTTCCAAACCGTCGGGAAAGGTGATCCAACTGATGTCACCCTGATGCCTTATTATAAACAGTTTTTTGAACGGGATGCGATTTATTGGGAGACGGAATAAAAAATTATGGTATTGAGGCACTGATGTGTTCGGCGGAGGTTGGAATCTCCACCGAACGCCCCTTCAAGTTTTGTTCAGGCAAATTACTCCGTTTTCTTACTAAGTGTATTCCTCAGATTGGTTAAATAGCTTTGGTTATGGTTAACGGCCGCTTTAGTGCTACTTTTTGATGCCGACCAACCGCCTAGCTCGTATCCGTTCACATAATACACTCCACTCATTTCATCCATGGTGCTGTTCACAGTACCTGTGAAGTGAAAAGAAAATGTACCACTCTCATCGGTTTGTGAAAAATAGATATCAACTTTACCGCTTTTTACCTGACTTGAACCATTAAGAACACCATACACCGACTCATCATCTGAAATGAAACTGCCGGTTAGTGCACTTCCGTTTTGAACAAGTGTAAGGCTCATCCCAAACGATTCGCTAGACAGTGACATGGTGCCTTGCCATTGTCCGGTACAGTTCTTGGGTGTCTCCGTTTTATCTTTTTTACAGGAGGAGAGAGAAGCTAAAATCATGAAAGTGAATAATAAATAAATAGTGTTTTTCATCTGTTTAAATTTAGGTTTTGAATATTCGATCTATTTTTCAATTTAAAGAATTACGGTTTCATTAAACATTTTATGTTTGCGACTCTTTGCCGGTTTAATCATCTTCCCCTCGTGTATTCATCAAGTAAGCAATAATTGATAATCAGGAAATATAACCTCAGAGTGATACTACTTGCAGTGATATCAGGGCCATCATGCGCATATTGCAATGAAAGGGTTTGGATACGTTTTAGTAACATAGGCAATAAGTTGTAATTTCTATGTCGCAAGGCATCGTAAAGTTGCACGAATGACGTTAGTTACAATAATAAATTCTACTTCTACGGGTTTTGTTTTTTTGGTCTTATTTTTAATCTCAACCGATTCATTGTGATTAGTTAACTGTTGCAAATATAAAAAATTTTTAAAATTCAGTAGGTTTAGATTAAACATTTTATTTACATCTTTTCCATCAACGGTAACCTCCTGTCTCATGCAAGGCTTTATATTCTCAAGCGGTCAGTTATTCCAATTATTCACCGTAATATTTATAAAATATTTTTTAGTTCCAGCAGATTACTTATTTCATAAGTCACCTTTTCCTTGTGCGGGGTTTTCGTTGGATTAAAGTACACCTGGTCCATCCCGAAATTACGGGCGCCAAGGATATCAACTTCCAGGTCGTCGCCTATCATCAGACTTTCTGCTTTTCGTGCATGTACTGACTTCAGGGCATGTTCAAAGATGGCACGTTTAGGTTTGTGCGATTTGGTATTTTCGGTTGTAAACATCTTTTCAAAATAAGGACTTAAACCGGATGCTTTCATCTTAATTTCCTGTATTTGCGTAAATCCATTGGTTAGTATATACATATGGTATGATTTGCTTTTCAGGTATTCGAGCACTTCGTTGGCACCGTCAACCAGCCCTGGTTTACGTGGACTTATATTCAGGAAGGTATTATTTAATGTGACCGCAAGTTCTTTGTTATTGGTTTTGTAATCCAATAAAGCCAGCTCAAAACGGCGTACCCGAAGAACCTCTTTTTTTAACATTCCTTTCTGATACTGATTCCAAAGTGCATCGTTGTATTTATTAAAAGAATTCCAGAAATTTTCAAATTGTCCGAACACGGGCTGTAGCCCAAACTCTTCGTAAACTTCAAGCAGAGCTTCCGAAGCATTGGCTTCGTAATCCCAAAGCGTCCGGTCCAGGTCGAAGTATAAATGATGATAAGTGTGATTCAAAGATTCAAAAATTAAAAGATTTGAAAATTAGGAGATTTGAGAGTTTGAAGATTTGAAAATGTAAGGTATTTCTTTCATTTCCTTCCTTTTCATTAGCACATTGGCACATTAACACATTAGCATATTGTATCACTGCAAAAATACAAATTACCACGTTACCGTTGGTTGTTATTATTTCAAAATCAATAGAATCTTAATAATCCCAGATTCTGCAATAGAAAAAATAATTGCAGAACGATTAAGAAAATCAATTCTTTCGCAAATGCCTCAAGATGATTTTCTAAATCGGGATTATCCCAACTAAAGCAAATAGTTCGCCTCTTTCATCGGCTCCTATTGC
>DATBXH010000517.1:0-8517 GCA_036514375.1 Bacteroidales bacterium
AGGGTATTCGTTGTGTTTTTGATATTGGGTTAAATCGGTGGTAGCAATTAAGGTGGCACCTGTTTCAAAATGGAAATCAATGTTCGATCTCAGGTTGAGGGTACCTACAAGAAATTCTCCTTTGGGAACTAACACCATACCACCTCCATTCGCCGCACAAGCATCAATCGCTTTTTGAATAGAAGCTGTGGATAAAGTTTTACCATCATCAATGGCCCCATAATCCATAACATTGAAAATATTCGATGCCCCAAAGCAATTCAGAAACAGTAGAAGTAAGATGGATAATAAAGTGCTTTTCTTCATGACTAAGGTATTTTGATGTTAATTGGCAACCTGTTTATACAAAACTATAAAATCATAATCTACCAAGCACTTGAACCTAAAAGATTTTTGCTTCCCAGGATTAAAAAAAGATTACTAATTTTCGTCGAGATTCCACTAAAAAATTTTTGCCGTGAATTACACGGATTGACAAAATACTTCTACAATTAGTGAAAATTAGTGTAATTAGTGGTTTTGATATGATTTAAATGATAACCATGAAATACATTCCCAGAGTATTTGTTTTAGGTATTTTGTTCCTTGTTTGTTCGGCTTCAGGCTTCTCACAAGGTTACGAAATTCAGGAGAACTACGTTATTTTTAAAGGGTTGCGGATTCAACTGCTGACGCCTACCATGATCCGAATACAGAAAGAAAAGAATCATTCATACACCGATTCCACCGATCTTGGGGTTATCAATCTAAAATTCCAAAAAACACCTTTCAACGTTTCGATAAACCAGGGCATCTATACCATTATCACAGATTCTTTACTTATTACATACGATCCGTCCGCAGAACTAACTAAAGGCGGGATAAAGATCAGGTTTCATGAGTTCAGACTAAATTCTTTAGCAGAAAAAGACTCATTGAATCTGGGTGGCGTCATCGGCGCATTAGACAATTGCAAAGGAAACATACATTACAAAGAACAAAACGACGTTACCTCACCGCATGACCTTCGTTTAATTCCGGACGGGATATTAAGTCAACGCGGATTCACAGTGCTGAGACATACCCGTGACACACTTGACTTTTTCAGGGCTGGAAAAAACGATGATGAGTTGTATGTATTGGGATACGGACATGATTATAAACAAGCATTTCATGACTTTTATGCCCTGGCCGGTAAAATACCCATGTTGCCGGAGTGGTCGCTGGGATTCATTTATTCGAGATGGAAAGATTACAGTGCCGGGGATTATAAAAAGATTGTGAGCCGGTTCAGGCAGGAAAAGATTCCGATTGACGCCATCATTCTTGATATGTGCTGGCATATCGATTACTGGTATGGGTTTCGTTATGATACGGTACATTTTCCTGACATGAAAGCTTTCCATCAGTGGACGGACAGCGTTCATCTGAAGACCGGGTTTAATCATCACGCCGGTGCTATTTATTATAAGGATCCGAAAGTTCGTGAGTTTTGCAGCGCTTTGAATATGAATTATGATTCTGCCGTTACTTCAGGTCCGCCCTGGGAACCACAACATAAAATCATTCGTTACGACCCAACCAATCAAAAACAGTTCAGAACATTTTACAAGTTGTATCTTTCCCCGCTGATGAAAGACGGTCTCGATTTTCATTGGGTTGATGGCGTAAGCTCTATTTATTCTTCCGATCTGTATCAAAAATTCACCAGGGATTACACCGGTAAAAGACCGGTGGTGATGAACAGGTTGCAGGAAAATGTACTGTGCAATCACCGGTATCCGTTTGGGTTTTCCGGAGATACATACATAAGTTGGGAAACCATGGCTTACACATTGGAGGCAAATATCAAAGGAGGTAATAATGGTGTCTATTGGTCGCACGACATTGGCGGATATATGCCCCAGGGGCCCGGAGGATATCCTCCAGGTGCGGAAATGTTTGCACGATGGCTTCAGTTAGGAGCAGTATCACCCATATTCAGAGTACATGCAAAGAAAGATGTGTACTGGACTCCTCCTGTTAAACCCGGGGCCTTTGACCAGGGATCGAGATTACCCTGGGAGTGGGGTGATACGGTTTTAAGATCGGCACGAACTTCAATACAATTGCGATATAAACTCCTTCCTTACATTTATACCAACACAAGGATAGCGCATGAGCAAGGTATTCCCTTATGCCGCGGTTTATATATCGATTATCCGGCATCGGCTTCTGCTTACAGGTATGATGAATTTATGTTCGGAAACGAAATCCTTGCCGCTCCCATTCTCACTGCTTCAAATCATCCGAAGGAAAGGGTTACCCAACGGACATTATGGCTGCCAAAAGGTTTGTGGTACGATTATTTTACCCGGCAGATTTACGAGGGAGATAAAGAAATCACCGTAGCGAAATCGTTGTTTGAGTTTCCGCTGTTTGTAAAGGCAGGTTCAATTCTGCCTATAGCCCCTTACCGGGAATATTCCGAAGCACCGCTTGACACACTGATCATTCTTGCTTACTCTCCGGTTGAAAGCGGAAATACTGAATTCAGACTTTACGAAGATGACGGGGAGTCCTTTGCGTTTCGGCAAAACCAATACCGGTGGATCAATATTAAGTATAATTACAAAAAAGACCGTTCGCATAAAATCGTCATTGACAAACCGGAAGGCTCATTTAAAGGTGAAGAGAAAAAACGTGCCTATAAAATATATGTCATCAATTCCGCCAAACCAAAACATTTGACCATGAACGGAAAAGCTTTGGAAAATAACTGGAAGTGGGATCCCGAAAGCAAGACAACGGAAGTAATGATAGGTACAAGAGACATGGATGAGCCAATAATTATAAAGGAAGAACTTTGACGGATCAGTCGACTGATAGATAAATTAACCAACTTTTCATAAATTCAATTTTAAACTTGTTTATTTGTATAATTGCAAACCATCAGCTTTAAATGAACCTTCCTTTGTCGTTTAATTTTAAATAGTAAATTTGAAAATAAATCAATCATACTGAACATTTAAACAACTGAATTATGAAACATACTAAATTATTCCTAATCATTTCTTTATTGATAACCACGATGGCGTGCGGTCAGACTAAACAAAAAAGCGTGCAGAATGACATTCCGGATAGTTGGAAAATGCTCGATGAAACCAGTTATACGATTCAATATCCTGATAGCTTTGAATTGAATAAATCAGGATTGATGGGTACAAGCTTTCTTATTTTGTCCAAACAGGTTTCGCCACAGGATATGTTTCGGGAAAATGTGAACCTGGTCATCGAGGATTTATCCGCACAAAACGTTGGACTTGACCAGTATGTGAAAATAAGCGAAGGACAAATTAAAACGATGATTACCAATGCGAATATCCTTGAGAATAAAAGGATAAAAGACGGAGATTCGGAATTTCACAAATTCGTGTACACCGGGACACAAGGACAGTATAATCTCAAGTTTGAACAATATTTCCGGATCATTAAGAAGAAAGCGTATGTTCTGACTCTCACTTGTGAGGTCGATCAGTTTGATAAATACAAAGAAGTTTTCGAGAAAGTCATGAATAGCTTTAAAGTAAAATAAACCCAAATAAGCTCTTGAAAAGCACCCATGGGAATAGATGCTGAAAAACTCGTGGCCCAATATGGAACCATGGTTTCGGGTATCTCGCACCGGATGATTTTGAACCATGAACTTGCCAGGGAAGCGGCCCAGGAAGTTTGGTACGAAGTTTTTAAAAGTCTCGGTTCTTTTCATGGCGATTCGGAGCTTTCTACCTGGATTTATACCATTGCCAAACGCACTATTCTCAGGTATGCAAAGAATGAAAAGACGCTTTCTCAAATAGAACTTGAAGGAATCAGGGCTCTGCCTCCCATCGAATACGATGGTTTGGACGGAAACAAAAGCGACTGGGTTAAGGAGAAATGCGACTGGTGCCTCACAGCCCTTTGCCATTGCTTAACCAACGATGCCCGCCTCATCTTTATATTCCGGGAGAACATCGGGTTATCCTACAAACAGATCAGCAAAATTATGGAAATGACGGAGGATAATGTGAGGCAGATCTCATCGCGTTCCCTCACCAAAGTCCGGAACTTTTTTAAGGACACCTGCCCGCTGTATAATCCGAAAGGAACCTGCAAATGCCGGATCACCAAACATGTTTTATCGCTCGATCTGGACAAAGAATATGCAAAAGTCAGAAAAATAATGCGACTGGTTGATGTATTCCAAAAATTCGAAAAAGAACTACCCAGAAAAAATTATTGGGAGAAATTTTTGAATTGAGTTGTCACAAATGAAATGTTTCGCCCACTAACTAAAGTGTAATCAAAAAAACATTTCATCATGAGTAAAATTGAATTTTTGAAAGACCAGATCATTGAATCCAGAAATTTTGTAAACCGACTGATTTCAGAGATTCCGGAAGATCATTGGTATATCATTCCGGAACACACCGATTCGAACTTTGCCTGGCAAATCGGCCATGTAATGATGAGCCAGAATTTTCATGCGATTACAGTAATTACCGGCAGTCATGAAAAAGTAAATGCTTTAATACCTGTGGCGCAATACAACAAACTTTTCAATGGTATGGGTACGTTGCACCGGTCGGTTGAAAAAGATTTCGTACCAACTGCCAAACTAAAAGAGCAACTCGATGCGGTTCATGAAATCTGTATTAACAATCTTTCCAGACTAACGGATGATACCCTTGAAAATCCGTTGGAGTCCATACCGTTTAAACATCCCATCGCAAAAACAAAATACGAAGCGCTGTCGTGGTGTTTTAAACATGAGATGTGGCACAGTGCCGAAATGGAAGTAATAAAACGAGCATTGGGATTTCCAATTAAATGGAGATGAGATTGATCTGTGGACTAAATGGACAATCTAAAATCGCCCGGCAGCAAATTTAGCTGCCGGCTTTACAAAATCAATCCACATTTACGATCCATCAGCTTAGCTTTTTCCTTTTAACATCTTCCAGCATAAGACTTACACTAAGCTCCGGTTTATTTAACACGATGATATCAGCGGCATCACCCATTACCTCATCGATAATCCCAAAATCTTTTGCTTCCTGGGCATTCAGGTACTTATCACGTAAAAAGAAATCTTCAATTTCCTTCCAGGTATGACCGGAATGTTTTCCCATCAAATGGAAAATCTGCGTTTGAAGCCTTTCCTGTTCCCTTGTGGCAATCCTGACATCCTCGGTATATCCTTGGGAACCTCCGCCAGTTGGGTGCATGTGAATCGTAGCGTGCGGTAAAGCAAAACGTTTTCCCTTTTCTCCGGCGCTGAGTAAAAAAGTTCCCATACTGCCTGTAAAACCAACAGAATATGTGGAAACAGGAGCAGATAACATTTTCATTGTATCGTAGATGGCTAAGCCGGCATAGACTTCACCGCCCGGACTATGGATATAAAGATTAACAGGAAGTTTAGGATCAACACTGTTCAGATAAAGCAATTGGGCTACCACTACATTGGCAACAGCATTATTTATGGGTCCTCCCAGAAAAATAATACGTTCCTTCAGTAAAAGACTGTAAATATCGAACGCACGTTCTCCTCCTCCCGAATTATCAATCACCATGGGTATTAAATTGGCCTGTATCATTTGTTTTTTGATTTAAATAATTGATAAATATTCCGCTGAAAAACGGCATTATCCGGATTGCTAAAGATTTGCCGATGCAATGATTCCATCTTTTCTTTTATCTCCTCCCTGTGATACATTTTAATTATGTAATACGCTTTCTTTTGAAAATAAAAATCCATCCGCAACGAAGGACTTAATAACAATCTGGCCTTAAATGCCAGTCTTTCTCCCGGAGCAAGCGTATTGTACAAATATTGTTCTATCAATCGGATATTATTCAAAGAAGTCCTCATACAACATTGATTTTTGTTTTATGGTTTCCCGGACTTTCTCGAGACATTTATATTTCTGTACGCTGACAGAATGTTCATTTGAATAACCCAGGGAACCGGCCAGTTTCTTCACAGGTATCTGTTCATAATAAAAGGCACGAAGCAAATCCATGCATTTCTTCCCCACACTTTTTAAGTATCGTAGTAAACGCTTATTTTCCACAGTCGGGAAATAATCTTCAGGAATATAAATTGTGTTTTCCAAACCGCTCAGTGATACATTAATCCTGGCATGTTTATTCTTCCTGATCCAAAGATGTTTTGCAATGCCAAGAATGTAAGCTTCCTCGGATGTATGTATCTCAACATCGTTTTGGGACAAAGTCTCAAAATATATGACCAGAGCATCATGATAGATATCTCTGGCATCCTCAAAAGATCCGCCCATGTGGCTGACGAAAGCAGCCACACGTGGAAATGCCCGTTTATACAATTCCCCGGTTTGTTTTTCAGTATAGGTGCTCTCAACAACTTTTTCCAATACTTCCATAGCAAAATCCTTTTATAATATAGTGCACCTCAAGTTCGAAAGATCACCGTCAAAAAGCAAATAAATTTAAAAGTTTGAAAGATGTTTCCACCAAAACCTTTGTTAAGAAAAACAAAATCAAGCCAATTATTGTTAGTTCACCCAAATTACAAAGTAATGATAACACAAGAGATTGCTAACAGACTTGTTTTTTTATGCCGCGAAGGAGCGTTTATTCAATGTACTTCTGATATACCAAACCTTGCTGGTTCTATTCACATGATAATCTATAAACCATGACAGAGCTTGAACAATATATAAACTCTTATTTTGGAGTAGCGCCAAAAGACATTGCGAAAATCAGTTCTTTTTTTCATTTGACAACATTAAATAAAGGTGAGTATTTCCTAAGACTAGGGCATATTTGCAATAAATTAAGTTTTCATAAATCCGGGATCATCAGAGTATATGTAACAACCGTTGAAAAAGAGGTCACGCAGTGGATTTCAACGAAAGGCTATTTTGTCACGGATCTTTCCGGATTGGTTTTTAACAAACCTTCCAAATATACCGTCCAGGCGTTAACCGACTGCGAGCTTTATACCATAGACCAAAAAGATTATAAAAAGATTGGGCATGTGATACCCCAATGGCACGAACTTGAGAAACTTTTTATTGCCCGATGTTTTATATTTTTGGAAGAGCGGATTTTCTCTCTTTTGTCATTGTCTTCCGAAGAACGATACAAGTGGTTGTTTGAGCAACAGCGTGATTTGTTTAACCAGGTACCTCTTCAATATTTAGCCTCGATGTTAGGAATGACGCCGGAGACCCTGAGCCGGATACGTAAAAAACAAGTTGCATAAACTCTTCTGCATTCTTATTTGATGAACATATTCACATTTCTTGATTTTTATCAAGAGGAGACATGGATTTGTCGATGAACTTTGCATCAACAAATTAAAATTAAAACATGAAAAAATTTAAACTTTTCCTGATAGCCGTCATTTGCACTGGTGCCGTTTACGGACAAAAGATGAATGTAGAAGTCAATCCCAAAGCAAGTACATACAACATTGATTCGGTTCGAATCAATGCTCCTGTTGAAAAAGTTTATGGATTACTTGCAGGTATTAACGATTGGCCAAAATGGTTCGAAGGAGTTAGCGAAGTTCACATGGATGGAAATGCCGAAGAAGGTAAAACGTTTGTCTGGAAAGCAAAAGGGCACAAAATAAATTCAAAGATTCATACCGTCCGGCTCAATTCCGACATCGGCTGGACAGGGAAAATGTGGTGGATCAAGGCTGTTCATAACTGGCATTTTGAAAGTGAGCCCAATGGTTCTACTAAAGTTATCGTACAGGAGAATTTTAATGGTTTTGGTTCATCATTGATGAAAAAATCCCTTAAGAAAGATATGAGGAATGATCTGCTTTGCCTTAAAAAGGAATCCGAAAAATAAACGCTTGAACCTTAGCCCACCTCAAGATGTTTTCATGGTAAAACTAATAAAATAGGCCATGGCAGTGTATTATATCAACACATACGACATTGTGGACATGGAGGAGTTCCAAAAGTATCCGCCCAAAGTCAGACCCTTATTAATGAAATATGGGGCCGAAGTTATTGCATCCGACACATCGGCAATTTGCCTGGAAGGTGAAGCCAGGAAAATGAACGCCATCATTAAATTCCCCTCCGAAGAGGCTGCATTAAACTGTTACAACGATCTGGAATACCAAATCATAAAGCAGATAAGAGTCAATTCAACTAAAAACTGTACCATGGTTTTAGTAAAGGAATTCAAGATGTAAAAAGTGTTCGTAACCATTGGGCCGGATACAATAGCTCAATGATATTTCCGGCTTCACTTCGCCCCCTTTGCGGTTAAACTTTTACCGCAAAGAATACAAAGGAAGTGCAAAGGACGCTAAGAATTCATCCCGGCGCATAAAAGATTATTCCTCGGCATGCAGTGCCACCCTGTTTCCTTCGGTGTCAATAAAAACAGCAAAGTATCCGGCAATAATCTTCTTTTTGGGAACGATCACTTTACCGCCTGCAGGTTCTATTTTATCAATCACGGTTTGAATTTCCGGACTAGCGTTCAAATACACGAGTGTTCCTTCCG
>DATBXH010000518.1:0-5148 GCA_036514375.1 Bacteroidales bacterium
AGATAAGCGTTTAATTTAATTTCATATATATTTTCAAACTGGTTAATGAATTCTTCGAGCTCCAAAGTAGGTTTGCCTTTATCAAATAAATTTAACCTGTACTGTCCCCATTTATTCTCTTCAATGAATACCTTGAAAGTAATTCCTTTATAATAAAAGGTTAAACTTTTGAACTCAGAAAAATCATTGAGCTTTAACAAATCCTTCTCTTTGAGAGTGGCCAATTGTACAAGTATACTATTCTTGTGATTTGAGTCTGCTATTTGTAACTCTGTATTTAAATTGCTCCTTCGAAAACTTGCCTCTGTTAAACTTAGTTCGCTTTTACTTGAACCTATTTCTAAAACTTTATTAAAAAATGAAGTAGGATTGTAAGTGTAAGTTCTTTTTGTATATTTTAATTCATTTTCAAGATTTTTAGACAAGTAATGACGAATCTTGTAAGCTTCTTTTGTTGATTTATTATTAATTTCAAGCTTATTCTCATTTGGCAAATATGTTATTAATATATAGTCACCTCTGATAACTCGCTTATTGTCTTCAATTGCAGGTAACACAACATCGTTTGTTTCTTTTAGAATTAAAAAGTGCCATTCATTGTTATAAGCAAATCCATCTCTAAAATGATATCTCTTATTTTCTTTGTCTTGCCTTTTTAACCAACTTGCTAATAAATGCATTGCATCAAAAAACTTTTGATAATCAGATTTACTAGAAAAATTTTGATTAAAGGAAAAGTTATAATTTCCCCTACCTACCCTTTGCTTTCTTAATTTCAAGAAAATTGCAAACAATTCAAGTTTTTTATGAACCTGAAATGCTGCCATATAAACTTCAGACTTATTTATATTACCCTTAACAATTGGAATATTGAAATATAAAGAAATCGCTTTGGGGTTAATCTTTACAAAGTTAATTACGCAAAAAAAATCAATAGAAGCTTTATTATTTATGAGAATATCCTCAACTATTTTACTTGCTCTGTACTTTACATTGTAATATTCTGCAATATCTTTTAAATGGCTAATGTCGAAAGTTTTTAGCACCTTCGTTAGTTCATGAGAATAGATTTCCCATTTATCACAATACATTCCAACATTAACATGTAAATTATTCCAATATTGCCTTTCATTGGCAGTAAATATATCATATTTAAGAGGTTTGCTCATGATAAATAGGTGTTTATTCTTTCTTTTGCTTTTCAAACTGTTCAATTGCAATATGAGCTTTAGAATAAGGGAAATGGCTACCCTGGTCTCCTTTTTCTTTTTCAGTGAGTAACGAAGAAGAATTGTTGCTGGCGGTTTCAAGCTTTCTGTTGGAACATAAGGCTTCTACCCATTTATAATTTTTAAGATATGCTTCTCCTTTGGAATATCCTTGCATATATCTAACCAAAACGGTAATTGTTTCAGTGGCATTATTAAACTCCCGGGTTGTCTTAAGAAAGTGTAATAAAAACCAAAACTCGATACTAGGCATAGTTTCACAGATAAACACTTCTTTTACTTCAGCATATTTATTTTTTAGCTTTTCAAATTCAGCAATTTTATTCTGGTTAACGATTGTGTCGTAATCGGTGAAATATATTATCTGGTCACAGCCACCGGACAAATACTCATCAATGATACTACCTGCAGTTTCAATGGTGATGCTTGAAAAAAGCGATGGACGAATGGTGTATTTATACCCTTTGAGCGCTTTTAAATGCTTCAGGTAATATTGTTCCGTTTGTCCATCGCCTAAAACTACATAGGTTTTTCGAGTTTCTCGTTTACCGGTTTGCCTGGACATATTCAATCCTCCAAGTTAGGTATTGCTCCAAACTTACCTTGTTTGTAAGCATTGTAGAACGAGAGCTCTTTGCGGAAATTAAAATCGGCCATTGAATATACCGAGGTAGCTCCATCTTTGCCTTTTTCGGTAAACCATATGGCATCTTTTCGCAAGATTTCTTTTTCCAGAAGTAAGGAAAGATTATGTGTTGTAAACAATAATTGGGCATTCTTCGATTTACGAAGAAACTCACGCAAAAAGTGCATTACCAATAGCGGATGCAGTGCTGAACCTATTTCATCGATGGATAGGAAAGCATCTTTGTCAGTTGCATTGAAAAAAGGAGCGGATAAACCGTAATACCTCAATGTTCCCTGGGATTCGAGTGTTTCGGGTAATTTATGCAGCTCTTCCTTACCTTCTTTAAGAATACGATGTTCAAATATTGTTTTTTCGACATGAATAGCTCTTTCCTTTAGTAATTTGGCTTTCGCTTCTTCAGGGAAGGGACCATTTTCGAGCATTTTCAACATATCATCAGGTACATTTTCGAGTTCTTCTTCAAATGAAATATCAGAAATATTGAAATCAGCCTCTTTGATAAAATCCAACGCAAGTTTTTTGATTCGATCATCGGATTTGATGTGACGATCAGAATACTTCGTCAGTGACGTATAAGGGTCGATCGTTGGCATGATCTGATTCTTCAGCCATTCTGCAGGTCGATTAAGTTCAGGTAAGGCAAGATTGACCTGGGCATAGGCTGCCAAAACCGACATGTTTTTTAATGTCTTGAGCTGAACAGCTTCCTTGGCTTGTTCGGATATTTTTATTTTAGGGCCAAAAGCGACTATAGAAACTTGTTTGCTCTCATCGAAATATCTGTCGAAAATAGCAGCTGGTTGAGTTCCTGGATAATAATAAAGTACTTCTTTCAATACTTTTTCACTGTCTATTTCCAACTGATATTTATGCTTAACGCCTTCCGTAAAGAATATGAGTTCAAAACTACCAGGTTGATTATTTGTAACGTCAAATCTAAAAGGAACAAAGCGGGTTGATTTATCACGTTCCTTGGGTATATTTTGAACGAAGCTTCGAATGAAATTGAAAGCATGTAACAGGTTACTTTTACCGGATGCATTTGCGCCATAAACCATAGCCATTTTGAGTATACGAACGCCAGGCACAGGCTCAGCTATGTAATACTCATTTAGAGTATCGTCGGAGGTAGCTTCAAAACTGAAGGTCACCTCATCTTTGAATGATAAAAAGTTACGTATTTTGAGTTCGAGTATCATCTCTAATTTTATTTATTGTAATTTGGTTACAAAAATACGAAATAGAGAAACAAAAAGCAAGTGTATTTTTGTTTTGTGCAAAATATTTACATTTTTTAAAAATAGAACTGATAAGTCGGAGTAAAAATTCGAGGAAAGTACCATAAAACGGTACTTATGCTAAAAATTTACTTTCTGAAAGTATTGGTAATAAATTTATTATGGATTTACACCGACGTTTTCTCCGACATTTTTCACCGACGCGTCGGTGAAAGTTTTGGTAGTGTCGGGATAAAATTTCTAAAGATGTTACTTTGAATTACTAAAAGTAAAAATTCTAGGAAAATATCACAAAACGATGTTTTTGTGAAAAGTTTACTCTTCCTATTACCTTTCATGGAACGATAAGACCTAATTTTTGAGTCTTTTGATACCTCAAAAGGTAATCACATTCTCTTATCCTTCGATGACTCACTGAAGGCAATGAGGTTAAACATCTCCCTCATTCTGCTTCGAACTCGTTCGCCATATAGTTCTTCGATTTCGGAGCTGGAGAGGTTGGTGGTGATGTGGGTAAGCATTCTACGGTTTACAAAGAGGTCGTACCTGGAGAGGAGGATTTCGGCCATGACGTTACAGTCGTTGCCATAGTATTTGAGGTTGTTCTCGGTACCCAGGTCGTCGAAGCAATAGGTTTTGGGAATGTCCTTGTTAAAGGAATGTATGCTGTACTTGCGGATGACCGTATAACCGTCCTGGATAAATTCAAAGCTGACTTCACGACAGGATTTTACGATATATCGCTGTTCCTGGGGGAGGACTAGTTTGACAAGGTTCATGAGCGAGGTTTTGCCACAACCAACCGGACCAGAAAGGAGAATGCCTTTCCGGAGGGAAAGGTTGTATTTTTCTGTACTGGCAGCATCTTTTAGAAAGTAGATCAGAAGCTTGAAGATTATCTCGTAATCTTCAGCGTAAACCTTGAAATTGGGGTTGTAAAGTTCCTGGCCTTTGGCTTCGAGTAAGGAAAGGTATTTTGTGAAATCGAAAGTAGCATTCATACTCATCGTTTTTATGTTCATTTCTTTTCCATTCGATGAAAAGAAACGAACCAAAGAAAAATCTTTGGCTGGCTGAACTCGCGCCGTCTCCTGCGTCGACTTTGCTCAGACAGCACCCAGCCGAAGCGGAATAATTGTTTGACGGCTTGCGCCGGGAACTCCGACCCTGGAATTATTTCTCAACGGGGGAGCTCTAATAGAAATTGGTAAAATATTTTCAGAGGGGTTCGCCATAGTTTTTGGGAGTGTTAGGTTGTGAGGGATTTGGTTGAGATGGTTTGGGCTTGGGTACAAACTTTGGGATGTTGAGTATCCAGTTTCGGGCTGCAGCTTTCCAGTCTTTCATTTTGGCACGGCCACCTACCAGCCAGCCGTTGCTTTCGAAGTAATTGAAGAACTTTTCTGCTTCGACCGCAGGGAAGTTCTTTTCATCGAAATAAATTTTGACATGTTCCAACGGTGGAGGAATGGAACCGGACGAATTGGTTTCCTCATTCTTTTTCTTTTGGCGGAACTTTTCTTTTTCTTCTTCATTTGATTTCATATCGAATTTTTTTGATTCAAAATTTTGTGCTTGCTCAATCAAGTTTTCTTTGTTTATTATGTTTATTTTGTTTATAGAAGGTCGCACAGGCATTACAGAGGCATTATCAGTACTATTATCAAAACTGTACAGGTAAACCAGACTGCCTTTATGCCGGTTGTAAGATGGTTCGTACCGTATGTAATTCCAAAAATGCAGCTCTTTTAAGCACCTTACGTATGTATTGGCAGAGCCGATCTTTGCCATTTTCATTATTTCATCGCGGGATATGGAAACCGGGTTGTGAAAGAAGTTTGAGTTCCAACACCGGAACAGAGACATATAAAGGCTAACGTGGAACGGTGTAAGTCGCGGATCGTTATCCATGATTCCGAAAACAGCAGTTAAATGCTTGATATAGTTCATTCATAGCCGGTTGATTTATTTAAACATAGACAATTGCTGCTTCCTGGACTGAAGCATTTCCTGGATGTCGGCGTAATCGTAA
>DATBXH010000519.1:0-3696 GCA_036514375.1 Bacteroidales bacterium
CTTTTTGGGTGCAGTAATTTCAAACTTATCCATTACCTTCATGATTTCATCCACCCTGCGCTGTGGACGTTGAAGATTAAAACTGGCCTCCCGCATGCTGGCCTCAGCCTGGCGAACCCTTAAAACATAGTTTTTCTTGGCATTTTCGTAAGATCGTTTAGCCTTATCAAGATTAATTTGTGCCTGACGAATTGTTGCAGGAGGTTCGTATTGCGACTGATCCAACGCTATTTGTTTTTCTTCTATATCATATTGAAGATCTTTGATCTGATCTCGTAAGTCGCGCATCTGGATGGTTGTATCGAGCTGAACCTTTATGAAGTTGGAATTTTGACGATCAAGTTCGTCCTGAACATCGCGAAGCCTGGTCATAATATCTGTCTTATCGAGAGTTGCTACCCATTCACCGGAATCAACCAGAGAACCTTCGGGTACCAAGTCCTGAATTTTTACATTGTACACCCTCACCATATCACTCATCAATTCAGGTGGAGCAATAATGTTCTCTTTATTCATGGCTTCGAGTTCGCCAGTAACTGACACAACGATTTCAAACTCTCCTTTCTGGACTTTTGTAAAGATTTGAGCATCTTTAGATTTTCCTGAACGAATGACAACGATTGCCAATAATAATGAGAGCCCAATACCGGCCCAAATAAAAATCTTCTTTTTTTTCATTGTTTGTTAGCGATATTTATATGACTGTTAATTAAACTTTACCTAAACATTGATTGGTTATTTTTTGGGAAAGAGATCTCATTTCCTCTCTTCTAACACAATGTAATATAAAATTTAGGTAATGCAGGAAATCTTTTCACAAGAATCAAGCCAAACTTTAAGAAAAAATGAAAATTCTTTAAAAAAGTTAATGAAAAGAAACCAAAAATTAGAGTTGTACCTTATAATAGAAAGTTTTCCAAGTCTTACAGCTTGGAAAACTTTCTATAATTCTATTGTATCATCTAAAGCAAAGATTTAATATCAGAAATAATTCTCAAGGCAAGCTTATCAGCTGATTCCTTTGTTCTGCTTTCAGCGTAAACACGGATAATAGGTTCAGTATTCGATTTTCTGAGATGTACCCATTCCGTCGGGAAGTCGATTTTAACCCCATCAATATCATTAACCTGCTCATTTTTGTATTTCTCTTTCATTGCTCTCAGAATCCCATCAACATCGATCCCGCGGGTGAGCTCAATTTTATTTTTTGAGATATAATATTCCGGATAACCGGCTCGAAGCTGCGAGCAACTCTTACCGCTCTTGGCAAGATATGTAAGGAAAAGAGCTATACCCACCAATGCATCTCGTCCGTAATGTAGTTCAGGGTAAATGACGCCACCATTTCCTTCGCCACCAATAATCACATTATTTTGCTTCATGGCAGAAACTACATTAACTTCCCCTACCGCAGCAGCAACATACTTTCCTCCATGTTTTTCGGTGACATCGCGTAATGCTCTTGAAGAAGATAGGTTAGAACAAGTATTGCCTTTATGATGAGATAAAATAAAGTCTGCTACTGCCACCAATGTGTACTCCTCACCAAACATTGAGCCATCTTCATTTACAATGGCTAATCGGTCTACATCAGGATCAACCACAAAACCTACCTGAGCTCCATGTTCACGGGTAAGCCTGGATATCTCGGATAAGTGCTCCGGAAGCGGCTCCGGGTTATGCGGAAAGTGACCGTTAGGTTCACAATAAAGTTCTATGACCTCCTTTACACCTAAAGCACGCAATAACTTTGGGATTACAATGCCTCCCACAGAGTTAACGCAATCAACAACCACTCTAAAGTTTTTTGATCTGATTGCTGGTATATCAACTAATTTCAGGTTAAGTACCTGGTCTATGTGAACCTCTGTGTAGTCTCTTTCAATAACTTTACCTAAGGAATCAACATCTGCAAACACATAATCATTGTTTTCGGCCAAAACTAATACCTGCTTGCCGTCGGCATCGCTTAAAAATTCACCTTTATTGTTCAAAAGTTTCAAGGCATTCCATTGTTTGGGATTGTGGCTTGCTGTTAAAATAATGCCTCCGTCTGCTTTTTCAGCTGGAACGACAATTTCAACGGTCGGAGTAGTTGCAAGACCAATTTCTATTACGTCAATCCCCATACCACATAAGGTCCCAGTAACAATCTTATTTACCATAGCTCCTGAAATCCTGGCATCGCGACCTAACACGATTTTTACACGCTCATTATCACTTTTCCCAGATTGTTTCCTGATCCAGCTGCCAAAAGCGGCAGTGAACTTAACAGTATCTAGGGGAGTCAATCCTTCACCCGGCTGGCCTCCAATGGTACCACGTATTCCGGAAATCGATTTAATTAAAGTCATATGTATTGATAATAAATTAATAATCAAGGAATATCTCCGAATTAAAATCTTAACCTATCATTTTAATTCGACAAAGCAACGTTTAAGTAACTGATTTATATATTCCCGGCAACCTGAACTGCCCTCTTTCGGAGCCCATGGAGCAAAGTTCTTGTCATTGATTGGTGAATATGGGCCTTCCTTCACCTCATAAACCACTGTACCGGATTCAAGAGATACAATACTATGCCAGGTACGGGGCGCGATCTCAGCTCCCAAGATTCCGTTATCAGCACAAAGAACAGTGCTTGAAGTGATATTTCCTTCATCGTCGAACTCAATTACTAAAACTTTTCCTTTTAAAATTATAAATGATTCAACTTTATCCGGAGTTTCGTGTTTATGTGGATGGACATAGGTGTCAGGCTCGATAGCATTTAACATACGCTGAACAATGGCATTGAGGGTTTCATGAAAATTATAGTTTTGACGTTTCCGGGGCGATAGTTTAGCCTGCGTTGAAACATCGGCTATCAGTTTATTGCTAATGATTTTCATAAAGCATTTTTGAACAAGTAATTACCGTAAGATTATTTATTAATAACGTCGCGAAAGGTAAAAAAAATGCTGAAGAAAAAGGATCTTTTTATATGGGATGCAAAAAAAAAGAAGATTTGAATATTTTCTTTCAAGAAAATATTATTTTTGCGAACTTTACATTAACTTTAACAAAACCCTTGAGACAAGGGCATGTATTTTATAATTAATTAACTTCCATAACAATATGATCAACGACGAAAATCGTGGAAGAGAGCGGGAAAATCCCGATGACTCACAACCCAATAAGCGAAAAAGGATCTCAACTGGCCACAAACCTTACGATAAGATCGATTATAACCGTTCTTCGGACGATACACGTGATAGAAGACCGTTGTATAGTAGTGACCGAACTGGAAATCGACCTCCAATCCGCGACAATTCCGGCGAATATCCTCGCGAAAATTATCGTAGAAACCAGGATGACAGGGATAGTGGATATGAAAGAAGAGGTTATGGTGGCCGGGGTTCCGGGTACGATAGAAACTATGGCAACGACCGATCTTCCGGATACGATAGGGGTTCAGGATATGATAGAGGTTCAGGATACGACAGAGGCTATGGCAATGATCGTGGATCTGGATACGAACGTGGCTCCGGATACGATAGGAATTCGGGATATGAAAGAGGAGGAGGATCCGGATATGGCAGAGGCAATTCAGGATACGACAGAAACTCTGGTAGATCTTTCGGTAAGAAATCATTTGGTGGTGATCAACGGCAAGGTTTCAAAAAGCCTTATGGCAAGGACGGACGATCCGATTTC
>DATBXH010000520.1:0-4836 GCA_036514375.1 Bacteroidales bacterium
CTTTGCGTCTTCCGGTTGGTGGTGCATTTCACTCTCCATTAATGGAACCTGCCCGTGTTGAACTGGAGAAAGCCATCAACGATACAAAATTCTCGAAACCGGTTTGCCCTGTATATCAAAATGTAAATGCTTCGCCGGTAAGTGATCCGGAGATTATTAAGAAGAATCTTGTTGCCCAGTTGACAGCTCCTGTCCGCTGGACACAAACCATAATGAATATGACCACAGACGGAGCTACAGACTTCGTTGAAGTTGGTCCCGGTAAGGTGTTGACAGGACTGATCAAGAAGATATCGCCCACAGTAACGGCAGACAGCGCACAATTATAAAACAATATAATTGAAGATGTAAAGAGGTTGCAGGGCGAAAGTGCTGCAACCTCTTTTGTTTTAAATACATTACCACTTCATTTGTTCGGCTTAGGCTCTGCCTAAGTCGGTTTATCATGGCAGGCTAAGCCTGCAGCAAAATATTCGACTAAGGTATAACCTCAGTCAAACGCCAATATAGGCGGTTAACAATTGAATCATTCATTTTTAAATTGTATAGCTATGAAAGTGTTAAAATTTGGCGGTTCGTCCGTCGGCTCTCCCGAGAATATTCTCAGAGTAAAGAGCATCGTTGAGTCACAGCAGGAAAGCTGCATTGTTGTAGTTTCCGCATTTGGCGGAGTAACCGATCAGTTAATCATACTTGCCACCACAGCTATGCAACGAACTACAACCATGGATCCGGCTCTTAAAGTAATGGAACAGCGTCATCTCGACGTTGCAAAAACCCTTCTTTCGCCTGAAAAACAGGAAGAGGCTTATCGGTTCATTAACCAAATGTTTTCGGAAATTTCCGATATCTTGAAAGGTGTTTACCTGCTGCGTGAGATCAGTCCGAAAACACAGGACTTGCTGCTGAGTTATGGCGAACTGCTGTCCTCATACATTTTCAGTTTTGTTATCAAAAACGGACGGTTTTATGATTCGCGGAAATTTATCCGCACCAATTCTTCATTTGGTGCCGCAAAGGTCGATTTCGACCTGACCCATGCTCTTATCGACGAACAATTTAAAGTACTGGATCACATTCCTGTTATTCCTGGTTTTATTGCATTTACAGAACAAGAGGAAACAACTACCCTGGGACGTGGAGGGTCCGATTATACTGCAGCTATAGTTGCGGCTGCACTCAATGCTTCTGCCCTGGAGATATGGACTGACGTAGATGGTTTCATGACCGCCGATCCTGAAAAAGTGCACAAAGCATTTGCAATAGAAAAACTCACTTATGCAGAAGCTATGGAGTTGTCACATTTTGGGGCAAAAGTAGTGTATACGCCGACTATTCATCCTGTTTATAAAAAAGGTATTCCGATTATTATTAAAAATACATTTAACCCGATAGCACCAGGTACCGTTATCAGTAACGAAATATCCGTTCATGAAGCTTCGCCTATCAAAGGTATTTCCTCCATCGACAATGTATCCCTCATCACCATCCAGGGAGCAGGCATGGTCGGGGTTACGGGTATTTCAATGAGGGTTTTCAGGGCATTGGCAAAATATCGTATTAACGCGATCCTGATTACCCAGGCATCAAGCGAGTTTTCCATCAGTATCGCCGTAGTACCTGCTGATGCTGAAAAAGCAAAAAATGCTATTGAAGAGGAATTTCAAACCGAGGTGTATCTCAGGGACGAAATCAAAGTATCGGTTGAGGCGGATCTTTCCATCATTGCCATTGTTGGGGAACATATGAGGAATACGCCGGGAATCTCTGCGAATCTCTTTGCCTCTCTGGCACACAACGGTATTAGTGTTATTGCCACTGCACAGGGTTCTTCAGAGCTGAATATCTCGGTGGTCATTCGTAAAATCAGCCTGAACAAAGCACTGAATGCTATTCACGAAGGTTTTTTCCTGTCACATTATAAGGAACTGAATCTGTTTTTTATCGGAATAGGTAACGTGGGAGGAAGTCTTCTACGGCAGATACACAGGCAACAGAAGAAACTAATGGAGGAATTACGGTTGAAAATGAATGTGGTTGGACTTACCAATTCGAAAAAGATGTTTATATCTGCCGAAGGAATTGATATTTCAAACTACAAAGATGTGTTGCTCAAAGAAGGCATTACTCTAAATCTGGAAGATTACATCGCTAAGATTGGTAGCCTTAATCTTCGCAACAGTGTACTTGTAGATTGCACAGCCAACGAGCAGGTAGCATCTTACTACAGCAAAGCCATGGACTATTATCTTTCGGTAGTAACAGCCAATAAAATTGCTTGTTCCGGCTCGTACGATCAATACAAGCATCTAAAAGATAAGGCAAAAAAGAAAGGCGTCAAATTCAAGTTCGAAACCAATGTTGGTGCAGGTTTGCCCGTGATAAACACCATCAATGATCTGGTTCATAGTGGCGATAAAATCCTGAAAATAGAAGCAGTACTTTCGGGTACACTGAACTTTATCTTCAACAATATCAGTAAGGAAATTCCATTAAGCCAAACCATTCGTCTGGCAAAGGAAAAAGGCTATTCCGAACCCGATCCGCGTATCGATCTGAGTGGCACCGATGTGGTTCGCAAGATTCTTATTCTGGCACGCGAAGCTGGGTACCAACTGGAAAAGGAGCAGGTGAAAGTAAACACGTTCCTTCCTCCGGATTGTTTTGAGGGTTCGTTGGATGAATTCTGGTTAAAGGTCGAGAATTTCGATGCCAGTTTCGAAGCATGCCGCCAGGAAGTGGAAGAACAAGAAAAGAGATGGCGCTTTGTGGCTACTTTTGAGAACTGTAGTGCCGTTGTACAACTCATCGAAGTCGATTTCAATCATCCTGCTTATGTGCTCGAAGGCAGCAATAACATCATTATCCTTACAACCGAAAGATACCGGGAATTGCCGATGGTTATCAAAGGATACGGCGCCGGAGCAGAGGTAACTGCTGCCGGTATGTTTGCCGATATCATCAGGGTGGCTGATGTGTAAGTCTGAAATAAAGTAAGACAAACGAAGGGGTTTCTTTTCCATTTTAATTTCTGTAAATTTGCACCATGACACAGATCTTAAATGACATACTTAAGCTAAGTGAATCAGAACGCATCCTGACGGTAGAAGCTATTTGGGATAGCATAACTTCTAAAGATGAAGAATTTAAGCTTACCGATGAGCTTAAGGAGTTGTTGGATGAAAGATTGGCTGAACACGAAAAGAATCCTAAGGCCGGATACATCTGGAATGAAGTTAAGTCCCGTATTTTATAAAAATATAAGACGGTGCTTTACGGCAAGGTTTCCTTACGGGTATATTTCACTACAGACGAAGATTATGTCTATATTCATACCATAGTCCACACAAGTAGAAATCCAAAGGTTTAAAGAAGATACAATAAGAATAAATTCAAAATAAATTTTGCTAAATCAAATAGCAGGGTTTATTTTGCAACCGAAAATTGATAAAAATCATGTCTCAACCAATACAATATTATTCTACAAACCATCAATCGGATAAGGTTAGTTTTCGTGAGGCTTTGCTGCGCGGGCAGGCGCCAGACAGGGGCTTATATATGCCAGAAAGAATACCTCAACTTACAAAAGAAGAAATCGCTGGATTCAGTAAATTAGCCTATTACGAAATTGCTTACACGGTAGTCGGTCGTTTTCTGCAGGATGAGATTCCTGCTGCCGATTTGAAAGCCATCATGGAAGATGCTTATAATTTTGAGGTTCCTCTCGAAAAAGTGTATAACCGTAATTATATTATGCGTCTTGATCAGGGCCCAACAGCTTCATTCAAGGATTTTGCCGCACGCATGATGGGACGTTTAATGCAGTATTTCCTCCTTAAGGAAAACCGTAAAATGCTTATTCTTACAGCTACATCGGGTGATACGGGCAGTGCTATTGCCAATGCTTTCTATGGACTGGACAACATCAAGGTAGTTATTTTATATCCGGAGAGTGAAGTAACTGACCGGCAACGCAAACAAATGACCACTTTGCATAAGAATATTTCGGTAATTGCTCTCGATGGTAAGTTCGACGATTGCCAGGCCTTGGTAAAAAAAGCATTTGCCGACAAGGAACTGGATTACCTGGAGCTGTCATCAGCCAATTCCATCAATATTGGTCGTTTGATACCTCAGTCCGTTTATTACTTTTACGCTTTTTCCCGTTTGGCCAAAGATATCAACGACGAAATTATTTTCTCGGTTCCTTCCGGAAATTTCGGCGACCTCATGGGCGGTATCATTGCCAAGCACATGGGCCTGCCTGTGAAGCGCTTTGTTATTTCCACCAACGAGAACGACGAGGTACCTGTATATTTTCAAAGTGGCAATTATAAAACCATCGTTCCATCGCGTAATTGCATCTCGAGCGCTATGAATGTTGGCCATCCCAGTAACATGGCCCGCATCATTGATCTATACGGAGGCCGTATGGACGAGAAGGGAAATATCCTGAAAGAGCCGGATGTAAAACGGTTAAAAACTGACATGGGCGCTGTAAGCATCAGTGATATTGATACCAAAGCTACCATTAAGAAAGTTTATGAAAGCCATAAAATCCTTCTTGAGCCTCACGGTTCAGTGGGTTGGACTGGTCTTCAGAACTATTACAAAAATACTCCGGAAGACGACAATGCCAATCAGCTTAGCGTAACACTCGAAACTGCTCATCCTGCAAAGTTCCCTCAGGAAATTAATGAAATCCTGGGTGTTGATCCCACCTTGCCAGCAAGTCTCTCCAGTCTGGATGGTAAAGCGGAGATCATGGTACCTATGAAGAACGATTACACTATGTTTAAGAAGTATTTGATGTCAAATTTTAAATAATGATATAGG
>DATBXH010000521.1:0-2024 GCA_036514375.1 Bacteroidales bacterium
AAAAACCGTTCAAAAGAAATCGGTTTCAGCAGGTAATCAATCGCATCCAATTCGTAGCCTTTAACTGCGTAACTGTCATAAGCCGTCGTAAATATAACCAATGGTTTCTCCTTTAAAATGTTTAGAAGTTGAATACCCGTAAGCTCTTCCATCTGAATATCCAAAAACAACAGATCGACTTTGTTATTTTTTAGATATTCAATAGATTCGATGGCATTATCGAACGTTGCACGCAAATCAAGAAAAGGAATTTTTGTTGTATAGTCCCTGATGATGTCGAGTGCAAGTGGTTCGTCGTCAATGGCAACGCAGGAAATTTTCATTCTTCAATCTGTAGTTTTACATGGTAAACTTCTTCGTTATTCAGGATATCGAGCTTAAACTTATTTGGGTGTAATAATTCCAATCTTCGTTTTATATTGGTGAGTCCAATACCGCCTGTATTATCCTTGTTTGCTGTATTATTTTTTCTGCAATAATTAATTACTTCAAAGTTAAGTTTATTGTCCAAAACATCCAAGTTTATGATTATACCAGGGTTGATTCCACGTTTAACCCCATGCTTAAAGGCATTTTCTACAAATGCAATCAGCAGCATTGGCGATATTTTACGACCGTCAAAATTGCCAGCCACATTAAACGACACAAACTCTCTGTTTTTTATCCGCAATAACTGTAGTTCAATGAAACTTTTCAGGTAATTTATTTCGTTTGCAAGCAGCACTTTTTCAGAAGTAGCTTCGTAAAGCATATATCGCATTATTTCTGAAAGTTTCATAACTGCTTCCGGGGCGTCCTCGGACCGCTGATAAACCAAAGAGTAAATGTTATTCAGTGTATTAAATAAGAAATGCGGATTTATTTGCGATCGTAAGAGGGCGAGTTCACTTGTTTGGTTTTGAGCAGTAAGTTCAGTTTTGAGCTGTTGTGCCTGAAAAGCAATTTCTTCCTTTTGTTTTAGGATCTGGAGGTTACGCAACTCCAGCTCTTCATTTTTTTCTTTGATTTCATGGGTCCGCTCATTTACTTTTTTTTCTAACGCTTCCTTGGCATGCCTTAGGTTCATGACACGTATTCGCATGATGAGCATAATAGCAATGAAAATAAAGATTCCCTCGCACAGCATAAACCACCATGTTTTCCAAAATGGAGGCAGCACCCTTATCTTCAGAATAGTTGGCTTTGGATTCCAGGTGCCATCAGAGTTAGCTGCAGTTACTTTGAAGATGTAATTCCCATCAGGAAGGTTGGTATATGTTGCAAAACGACGATTCCCGGCATAATTCCAGTCAGGATCAAAGTTTTCCATTTTATACCGGTAACTTGTTTTCTCCGGCGATTTATAAAATAGCGCAGCATATTCAAGAGTGAATACTTTTTCGCGGTAAGTAAGGGTTATTTCATCAGAGT
This sequence comes from Bacteroidales bacterium, assembly GCA_036514375.1. GTDB lineage: Bacteria > Bacteroidota > Bacteroidia > Bacteroidales > JAAUTT01 > JAAUTT01. The sequence goes on from DATBXH010000521.1 coordinate 1,411, forward strand.
ACGAGATATCCTGAGGCAGATATTCCGTTCTATCGTCACGGATGATCCGGGTTGGGTGATCTTTATCAATGAGTTTTCCCTTATCGGGTGAAATGACCTGAATTTCTTTGTTGAATAGTTGAATACCTGTTATTACAGTAGGAGGAGTGAATGTGTCTTCTACGATTTTTTCAGGATAGAAAGCATTAAATCCATTGATACCGCCAAAATAAAGTTTATTATCATGACTTTTAAAACAGGCAGCCATATTGAATTCGTTGCTTTGCAGGCCGTCACTTTCGTCATAGTTTTTAAAGCTGTTCTTTTTTATATCAAACCGCGATAAACCTTTGTTCGTGCTGAGCCACAGACATCCAAGATTGTCGGCCTCTATACCATAAATAACATTGTTAGGCAATCCGTCTGTTTCAGTCCAATGGCGGAATTTACCGGTTCTTTTGTCGTAACGGCTTAATCCTCCTCCCGATGTTCCGAACCAGATGTTTCCAAGCTGATCCTCAAACATGCAAAGCGCTTTGTCTGCAATAATTCCGGTAAAATCTGTACTTTTCGATTTAAAATGAATGAATTGATGCAATGAGGGGTCGTATCTGTCAATACAACCGTCGCATGAG
>DATBXH010000522.1:0-2656 GCA_036514375.1 Bacteroidales bacterium
GAATATTACTCAGTTTTGATAAAGAAAAAGCAATCTTATTAGATAACTTTATAAAAACTTACCAGGAATTCTACGAGATTCCTGGTGTATCATTAGCGCTTATAAAAAACGGGCAAGTTGTTTATCACAAAACTTATGGGGTAAAAAATACCTACACTCAGGAACCTGTAAACGAAAATACTTTATTTGAAGCTGCCTCGATTACCAAACCTGTTTTTGCATTTGCCGTATGCAGGTTGGTAGAAAAAGGGATAATCGACCTAGATAAACCTCTTTATCTGTATCTTCCTTTTGAAGAAATTGCCCATGATGAACGATATAAGCTTATTACAGCAAGGCATGTGCTTTGCCATCAAACCGGTTTTCCTAACTGGGCTTATGAAAATAAAGACGGTAAACTTGACATTAAATTTACTCCTGGAACTGGTTTTGGATATTCAGGCGAGGGATATGAATATCTCAAAAGGGTTGTAGCACATATTACCGGAAAAGAAATCGGGGATGTATTGAAGGAGGAAGTTTTAGATCCCCTGGAGCTAAAGAATGTATACTTTGCTAAAAACGACTACCTGGCCAAAGTGGTAGCAAACGGTCATTTTGATAACCTTCCTGCCAGGGCTATCCTGCCTGAAAGCCCGGGCATGGCCTGGAGCATGCATACGGAAGCAAATGCATTTTCGACTTTTATACTTGCGCTTATGAACAGAAAAGGTATGAAACCGGAAACATATGATGAGATGTTTAAATTTCAGACAACCTTCCCACTAAGCGAAAAAGAAAAAAGCCAGGGCCTTGAAATATATTTTGGTTTGGGTATTGAACTTGAGAAAACGCCTTATGGATTAGTGTTTGAACATGGAGGTAACAATGGAGATTTTAAATGTCAATTCAAAATGTTTAAGGATTTGAACGTGGGGTATGTTATTTTTACCAATAGTAATACCGGCGGTCAGTTAGCATACGATGCGATAGCGGAATTTTTAATAACTGGTAAAAAAAGAATAAATAAGTGAGAATACTTGGAAACTTTAACAGATAAAACAACAAAGTAACAAGACTAAATTAAAATTATAAGTAAATGAAACTACTAAATTTGTTTCTCCTTATGCTTATTTTGTCATTCAATTTGCATGGTCAAAAAAATACTCTTGAAAATGATATAACCAATTATGCAAAGGAGAAAGGTTTTAGTGGTACCATCCTAATACAAAAAGATGATTCAATCATTTATCATAAAAGTTTTGGTTTAGCAAATCGTCAATTCAATATTCCAAATAATAATGAAACAAGATACCATATAGCGTCTATTACAAAATTGTTTACATCTGTTCTGATTCTCCATCTCCATGAAGCCGGGAAAATAGATTTAAACCAACCAATAAAAACATACCTGCCGGACTATAAAGGAGAAGGAGTAGAAACAGTAACCATTCATCATCTCCTGACTCATACATCAGGAATAAAAAACTGTGAAGAAATTGGACCTGATGTTGAAATATACCGAATGCCAAACACAATTGACAATATAGTGACAAAATATTGCAGTGGCGAACTAACATTTCAGCCTGGAACAAGATTTTCCTATAACAATGGAGAATATATACTTTTAGGCAAAATAATCGAAATGATTTATAATAAACCGTATGAACAGGTTTTAGCAGAAAAGTTATTGGAACCATTAAATATGAAAAACTCAGGAATGATCGATCATTCAAAAATTATTAAAAATTTGGCATGTGCATATTTGTTTGATAATGAAACGCAGGAATATAAAAACAATCCTCCATTCAATATTGAAAATTACTTTGCTTCAGGGGCAATGTATTCTACAACAACTGATCTTTTAAAGTTTTCTAATGCATTGTACGGGGGTAAGATTTTAAATGAAAATTCAGTTAAACTATTGTTACAAACTACACCAGTTACAGAAAATTATGGCTATGGACTCTGGATTTATTCTATCAAAATTAAAAACAAAGAATTAAAAGCAGCTTATAGACCTGGAGGCTGTATGGGCACCAATACGCTACTAAATTATTATTTGAATGAAGGATTGACAATAGTTATTCTTGCTAATACAAACAAAATACTAAATCAGGATGTTAAGAATTTTAATCAGGTGATCACTGAATTAATTATGAAATGAGAAAACTTCATATGGAAAATATATGTATTGATATAGGGTATTGAATATGTTAGTGGTCTTTATAAAGAGGAAATTTTAACGAAAGATTATGAAATCTGACATACTAACCATTTTTCTGCTTCTTACTCTATTCATAATAAATTCATGTAAAAAAGGGGAGCCAGACCTTAATCAGAGTCCTATAGATGATATTTTTGCGAATGCAGGACAGAATAAAAATTTACGATGTTTGATTGTTTTTAAGGACAATCAAATTATCAAAGAAAAATACTTCATTGGCGATTCGTTATCAGCACACGATGTTCGTTCTGTTACCAAAAGTGTCATGTCTACATTAATTGGAATTGCTATTGATAAAGGAATCATCACATCAGAAGAGAATGAAATAGGAGATTATCTGAGAAGCTATGTGAGTATAATTGATCCGGCGAAAGCAAATATTAAAATACGCGATGTACTTTCAATGACCAGTGGAATTTCAGGAAATGAGCTTACAGATCCCAACGAATA
>DATBXH010000523.1:0-3434 GCA_036514375.1 Bacteroidales bacterium
CATAGCTGGAATAAAGCATGATACAGGCTTATATGCGTAGGATTAAGCCTGTTGTCGTTTATTACTTTATCGTAAAAAGCCGAAAGGAGCCGGATGTAATTCATGTCGCACTCGCGTTAAAAGGGTGCAACAATCAAAGCAACTTATTCTGTTGTTTATTGGTCAAAAGTACTTTCTGAATATCTTCATAATCGTAATATATTGCGCCTCCCATTTTGGTAAATGGCAAAGTGCCGTTTATACGAAGGTTCTGAAGTGTGCCAGGAGAAATATTAAGTAATTTGCGAACCTCTGGTGATTTTAACCATTTCTTAGAAGGTTGTCCACCATGTTCTTTTAGCAGTCGTTTAAAATCCTCGATCAACTCTGTTTTGAGTTCCCGAAGATCATCGGTAGTAACAATTTGCGCTGGCATAATAAAAATATTTGGTTCTTGTTAACCAAAGTTCATTATATGCCAACATATTTTTTACCAAGTTGATACCAAGTTGGTAAAAAATTAATTTTGAATAGATTTGATATAATTTGGATAGATTTTTTACCCGGACTATGCCAAAAATGCAAAACAACCAACTTGGTATCAACTTGGTATTTTTTAAAACTCTTGTTCTTCAATTTTCTTTATGAGTGATGCTTTAAGGGTTTCGAGAAATTTGATGGGTTGCTGACGGCTTTTTATCTGGAGATAGGTACGGTAATAATCACCCAAATCGAGACTGAAAAAGGATTCGAAAAACAAAGCAATTTCTTTTATATCAATGGCCCCGTTGTTAATACAGCCTGAAGCCTGGATAGCATATATAAGCTCGATGAGCGATATTTTAGATTCAGTCCAGGTATATTTACTTTTGAATACAGTGCTATTGCTTGATATTTGCATGTTTCGTTCAAGAACAGAAAGTTCGGTTTTGAGGTATATGTTAAGTAGGTCATGTGCATAGAGTTTCGCCAGTTTATAATCATGGCTTGTCGAAAATTCGGGGTCTGTATCATAAATATAAGCACTGACATAAAGCCGTAAATCAAGTTTTCCCCTGACAAAATATTTATCGTCCAGATAGGTTAGGTTATTGCGAATGTATTGGTAGAATTCCAGATTTTCAATAAAGAAAATTTCGAGTTTGGTAAGTTCGTCCTGCAAGAATTTTTTATGTGATTCGGCGCACCTGATCGGGCGCCTAGATTCAATATTGAAGACTTTTACAAAATAAATAAGTTTGCTGAATATAAGGGGCTTTATCTCTTTGAAGAAAGCAATCTCTTCCTGTTGGTTCTTGAACTGATTCGAGCGCACAATTTCTTTTATTTGTTTCAAAGTATCAGAAATAATGAAAATAGATTGCTCGGCTTTTTTAAGTTTATCTGCTTGTTCATTATCAATCTGTTTCAACGCAGTTTCGAGTTCTTCTTGCAGCTTTTTAATCTTGGCTAACATACTTTAAGGGATTAAAGGTTAAAAGCTGTAAAGATAGGAGGAGCCGTTAGGTCGAGCCAAAGATGGGAGCTGTACAAATCTTATACATCAAAACAAATTACCTTTTTAGGGGTAATTTGTTTCCAATATATATTATGAGCGTTTTATAAACTAAAAGATATGCGTTTAGTTCTTTGAAATGATTCCTGCTGAGAATATTATCTACATCAAGTACACAAATCGTCTTATTGTCAATTTTAAAAATCCCACTTGAATCGGCAGGATTTTTGGGATAAAATGGTTTGATTTTATCAGTTGGTATATCAAGCGTACCAAGGTATTCGTTCACAATAAAACCAATGGCCATTTTTTGTTGCTCTCCCAGATGGCTAAACAATTCAACCCTGACCAGTACTTTGGGGTTTGCATTTACTCCCCATTTGAGATTGTATAGTGAAAAAATATCAACAACAGGCATGTTATGTTTTTTTTCGATGCCCAACATAAACGATGGCATTAATGCAGTCTTTATTAGCTCTTGCTCCCCGGCAAACTTTGAAACTTTGGAAGCTTCGAAAGCCAGTGTCATATTATCGGCAGTTACCAACCGGTAATTTATGAGTGGTGGTAGTTGTTGTTTACTATATGATAACATGATGATTACTTATGAAATTATTGTGAAACAGTGCAGAAGCAGTGTGTGACAGGTATATAAGTTCAAGACAGACTGAATCGTTTACATAAACAGAATTATTTACAGGATCGGATATACGAAAATTAGAATTATGGACCAGGTGTTTATTACCTAAGTACCTCTCAAGAAAATATTTTTTTAAATCCTGCCTGTCATTAGTCATATAATCTGAAACGTAAATTCCTAAAATAAAGCGGTTTTGATATAAATGTACTTCGCATTTTATCTTGTTTGAACTAATTGAGTATTTGTATAAAAGTATCTGATGTCCAGGAGATTTTGGATTTGAGTAATTGACTAAAGGTTTTCCAAGCAATTTAATTACCTCCTGGTAAGTAACCCCAAATTTTAACCTGTTTTTAAACGTAATTTCCCTGTAGGACTTATAATGATTGACCGAAGGCTTATCGGCATCCTCTAATAAATGCAAAAAAGAATCGTATTTCTCGGAAAATTTGTTGTAATATTTTCTTCTTTCCTGGATACGTTGTAAGACGAACAAATTTGGTAAATGAAACATAGGTGACAATCTAAAATACATGGTTGGAGTAAATTTATTTAGTATTAATGTCTGTTACATTGAAAAAGTTTATGGATTCCATTAGTTCCTCGGCTTGGCTATTTAGCTCTTCAGCATTTGAGGCTAATTCTTCAGCTGATGAAACATTTTGCTGGGTAACAGTATTAAGTTGTTGAACAGCGTTGTTTATCTGGACAGTTCCGCTTCTTTGCTGCTCGCTGGCGGCTGTAATCTCCTGTAGAAGCAATGCAGTTTTTTCAATTTCAGGTATAACTGATATTAAAAGTGTATTGGCTTCTTCTGTTGCATACAGGCTTTTTTTCGAGAGTTCAACAATTTCGCTGGCGGCAGTTTTGCTGCGTTCAGCTAATTTGCGCACTTCGGCTGCCACAACAGCAAAACCGCGACCCTGTTCGCCTGCGCGGGCAGCTTCAACCGCAGCATTAAGCGCAAGTATATTGGTTTGGAAAGCAATATCATTTATAACACATATTTTGTCGGTTATAACGCGTACTGATGACAGGCTGTTTTGTGATGCCAGTGCTGCATTTTTTATGTTTCTTGTTGAACTGTTGGCAATAGCATCGGTCTTTTGGCATTGTCGTTACTTTGTTCGATATTGGCTGTTATTTCTTCTATAGATGATGAGATTTCTTCGACTGATGAGGCTTGTAAAGTTGCCCTTTCTGTTAGTTGTACAGATGCCGAACTAACTTGACAGCTAGCAAAAGTAATGTTTTGCGAACCTAAAGCAATTTGGGCAATTACCTGCTTGAGTTTGGTAACCATTTCCTGTAGTGAAAGGG
>DATBXH010000524.1:0-4661 GCA_036514375.1 Bacteroidales bacterium
ATTAGGGAGATCAATGGATAACGACAGTTGTTCTTCATAGTTTATGATGTTTTAAATGTATCCCTTTTATAACTATTTTAACACGATATCATGGAAAATCAATTTCTTCACCCCAACCCTAAAGGGAGGAAATTGATTTTCGTTCGCTCCCTTTAGGGCCGGGGTAAACGAATGAAAATCAATTTCAGAAGTGCCATAAAAGTGGATATTCTTTATGTTTTATTTACACTCTTGTTCCAATTCGGTTTTGGCTACCGCATTGCCCATGACTGCGGATTGATGCAAATCCGAACAGGCATTTGTTTTACGGCCAAGATTTTTATTGGCCATACCGCGATAATAATAAGCCTCCGCACTTGGCTGCAACCGGATAGAGCTGTTTAAGTCTGTAATGGCTCCTGAATAATCCGACAGACTGCTTTTTGCCATGGCGCGATAAAGAAAAACGAGACTACTCGTGGTATCCATCTTTACTGCCCTGTCAAATTCCCGGAGTGCCTGCTCCTTTTTTCCGGAGTTCAACCAGACAACTCCTTTATTGATGTATAATTCGGCGCTTAATGAGTCAATGTGAGACGCTTCATCCAGATCGGCCCTTGCTCCGGCATAATCTTTCAGTTCAATCTTCAGCACAGCCCGGTTAAGGAAACCTTCGTAAGACTTTTTATATACCAAAGCCGTGTTGAAATCACTTAATGCACCGTTCATATCATTCAGCGCCTGTTTTACCTGCCCTTTCCCAATATAGGCTTTGCTGTTCTGAGGATCCAGTTGTAACACACGGTCAAAATTCTTCAGCGCCTCTTCATAATTTCCTGTCTGATAAAAGATCCCTCCTTTGTTAATGTAAGGTCCGGCGCTTAGCGGGTCCAGTTGAATGGCCCGATCCAAATCATTCATGGCGCCCGGCAGATCACTTAGTTCAATTTTAAGCACGGCACGGTCGAGATAAGCATCGTATGACGGCTGATACAATAAGGATGTATTAAAATCCTCCATCGCCCCCTGAAAATCCCTCTGAGCCTGCTTTATCCTGGCCTTTCCTATATATGCCTTTCCGAACGCTTTATTATTTGGTTCTCTTAGCTGCAATATCCGGTTATAATTCGCTAACGCTTCGTCATAATTGCCTTTGTCAAACCAGACATTCCCGAGGTTCTGGCAGGCTCTGTCGTTATTCTCCGGGTAGTTCTTTAATGCATCGGTCCATAAAGTCATGCTATCCTTCCAAATTCCGACACGATGGTAGGTCTTTACACCAAGAATGGAGCAATAGATCACCAGAACAAATATTACAACATTCCTGCCGGCTATACTCCTTTGCCAAAGCGTGGCAGCGTAAAACCCAACGATGAGGAAAAAGCCAATGGAAGGTATATACACATACCGATCGGCCATAACAGCATCTCCTACGGGCAGCAATTGAATGACAATGCTGATGTTAGCCATAAAAAACAATGCGCCGAACACGAGTATGCGATGGTGCCTGGCGTATTTCCACCAAACAACCGGCAATGAACAAACAAGAAACAGATACGCATAGAATTTTATAGCGAGAAATGCTCCTGCTTTCACCGGATACGGATAAAAGGCGGACAGATGATTAGGGAAACAAAGTTTTACGAGGTATTGTGTGAAACCATAACCGGCAATAGCAATCTGATTGAACCATAGAAAATGGTTTTCGGTCCGGATAGCATTACCGGAACGTTGGGCTACTATGGCTACATATCCAAAAACAAGCGAAAGTGCAAGAAACGGAATTTTCTCCCAAATAACTTTGCCTGACCGTAGTTTTCTTTCTGCAACGTAGTCGATGCCGATGATACATAACGAAAGAGGCACTGCCATCCCTTTCGAAAGTAACGACAACAGGAAAAGAAAGAGTGACAGCAGGTAATTTTTAAGCGTCTTTTTGTCCAGATAATGCAAATACTGAATCATGGACAGCAGAAAGAAAAAGGCATAGAGTACATTCTTGCGTTCGGACATCCAGGCCACAGACTCTACCTGGAACGTATGTATCCCGAATAAGATAGCCGTTACGAAAGGGATCAACGTATCCTGCGTATGACCGGGATACCTTGTTCGGAGTAACCTTTTGATAAATACGTAGACCAGCCATGTATTCGCAAGATGCAACAGCAGATTGGTGAGCTGGTACGACCACGGGGCTACACCGCTCATCCTGAAATTCAATGCCAGGGAAACTAACGTTAGCGGATGGTAATTCCCCGCATAATAGGCTGTAAATATATTTCTGAGATTCTCTGCAGTGAATCGTTTCAGGTAAGGATTCGAGCCGATATACAATTCATCGTCCCAGTTGGTGAGCTGATTTTGAAACACAGGAATGTAAATAAAAGCTACCAATGCCAGCATAACAAACAACAGGATATTCGTCTGCCTCTTTGATAAGGCATCCGGAAGACGGAACGTAACCATGTGATTCAGGATATTCATACGCCGGTTATTTGCAATTTCGTCGTATTTCGGCCTGGGCTGCGGAATATCCCATGAGCGCCGATTGATGCAAATCGGAGCAGGCATCCGGTCCGTGCCCCTGCCCTATCTTTGCCAGTCCCCTGTAATAATAAGCTTCCGCATTGGGATGTAAGTGAATGGACAAATCCAGGTCGGCAACAGCACTTATATAATCTTTAATGCTAATCTTTGCATAAGCCCTGCAAAGATAGGCCCTGTAATCATTCGCATCTGCATCCAGGGCGTTGTCAAATTCCCGAAGAGCATCGGTAACATTCCCTGCATTCATTGCGAGGACTCCCTTGTTAATATAAACCTCGGGCCGTAAAGGATTAATCCGGGCGGCTTTATCCAGATCGGCCAGGGCACCATCAAAATCCTGTTCGTTCATTTTTAATACGGCCCTGTCAAGATAAGCATCATAAGACGGATCGAGTGATATCGCTTTATTAAAATCGTCCAACGCACCCTGAAAATCATTTGCAGCCTGTTTTGTTTGTCCTGATCCGAGATAAGCTCGGGCATTTTCCGGATCTATCCTTAAAACCCTGTCGTAGCTCTGCAAAGCCTCTGCAAAATCGCCGTTTTGATAACAGATGGCTCCTTTGTTAATGAATGCTTCGGTCCGTAAAGAATCAACCTGTGACGCTTTTTCAAGGTCCGCTAAGGCTCCGTTTGTATCATTCAGTTCCATCTTCAGCACAGCCCTGTTGTAATACCCTTCGAATGTGGGATGGATGGACACTGATGCATTATAATTCTCCATGGCACCCTGCCTGTCCTTCAAAGCCTGTTTTACCTGCCCGATTCCGGAATATGCCTTGGCATAGGCCGTTTTATTCTGCAGGTGCATGTGTAGTACCTGGTTGTAACAGTCCATTGCCTTGTTGTAATTACCTTGTTCGTAATATATGATCCCCATATTCTGAAAGGCGCGGTCATTATTATCCGGATAGTGCTGAATAGCATCGCTCCACAGCGTCATACTGTCCTTCCAAATACTGACACGCTGATATGTTTTTACACCCAGAAACAGGCAAAATGCACCGGTAAACAAAAGTACCATGGTTCTGTAAACCGCACTTTTCTGCCACAAGAGATTGGCAACATAGCCAATAATGACAAAGAAACCAATGGAAGCAATGTATACATATCGGTCGGACATGACGGCATCCCCAACCGGCAGGAGTTGAATGACAATGCTGATGTTTGCTATAAAAAACAAGGCACCAAACATCATCATCCTGTTTCTTCGTGCATAGACCCCGAGAATGATCAATAAAGAGATTACCAATACCACATAAGCATAGTATTGTACAGGTAAAAACGTACCGGTTTTGGCCGGATAGGGATAAAAGGCTGACAGATGAACGGGACAACACAGTTTTATCAAATATTCCATGAAACCATAACTGGCCATGGATACACGATCCAAAACGGAAAACTGACTATCCTCCCTGATAGCATCAACAGCATGTTGTGCCCTGATGGCTATATAGCCAAACACCAGCGCTATTATAAGGAACGGGATCTTTTCGAGGATTACTTTTCGCTGCAACAAGTTCCTCCCTGCAACATAATCGACAATGATAATGCAAAAAGCGAGCGGCACAGCCATCCCTTTGGAGAGTAATGACAATATGAATAAGACTATGGAAAGAACGTAATATATAAGCGATGTTTTATCGAGATATTTCAGATAGGATATGAGCGCCAGAAGGAAAAAGAAAGCATACAGTACATTTTTACGTTCCGAGATCCAGGCTACCGATTCCACCTGTAACGTATGTATCCCAAACAACAGGGCCGCGATCAGGGCGATACGCTGACTATTGTCGACTGACAAACTCCTGGCGAGGAGATTTTTTATAAAAACATACACCAGCCATGTATTGCATATATGAAGCAGCAGATTCGTAATCTGGTACGACAAGGGGTGCATACCTCCCGTTTTATAATCAATGGCTAAGGAGATAAGCGTTAACGGGTGATAATTCCCCGAATAATAAACGGAAAATATATTCCTTACATTTTCAAACGAAAGACTCTTCAGGTAAGGGTTGTGAAGTATATATATCTCATCCCAGTTGGTAAAGAGATTATTGAATAAAGGTGAAAAGACAAGGCCGACAAATACCAACAGGGCAACAACCTGCACGTTGTGTTGCCTTATGATT
>DATBXH010000525.1:0-2147 GCA_036514375.1 Bacteroidales bacterium
CCCGGCGACCCGATTACAACAGCACAGGCCGAAATGATGTTTTCAACACAAATTATTAACGACCGTGTAACAATCAATGGGAATGTCGACATTGGCGGAACCCAGGTCACGAATAAAACCACCAATAATATTGTTGGAGAAGGAAATATTGAGTTTAAACTGAACGAAAAGGGGAAACTCAGGTTAAGAGCTTTTAACAGATCCAACCAACAGAATCTATTAGTAGGTAACGAAGTATCGCCTTATACGCAAGGTGTTGGTGTATTCTATAAAGAAGATTTTAACTCGTTTAAGGATCTCATGAAAAATTATTTCGATAAACTTTTTGGGAAGAAACAGGACGCTCCGCAACCAGTTCAAGATACGGATGAGGATTCTGAAAATTAGAAAATATTTAAACCGAAACCATTCATTTAATAAAGGTTTAGTTAATTCATAGAGAAAAACACTAAACTTAATGTAAATTTGCCATTATACTTTTTTGGAAAAACAAACGTTTACTAAAATAGCTTTAACTTAAACAACATGATGAATTTGGTCATTTTTATGCAGGTGAATGTTCCGAATGCTGTAACAGACACATTAGCGAGTACTCCTCACAAGGAAAGTACAATGTCACTGTGGGATCTGGCTCTCAAAGGCGGATGGATTATGATCCCAATTGCAATTCTATTGGTTGCGGGAGTTTACATCTTTTTCGAACGTTACTTTTATATTAAGATGGCTGCCCGTACCGATGCCGATTTTATGAATAAAATAAGAGATTATATTCACCAAACCAAGATTGATACAGCACTAAACTTATGCCAATCTACTAACATGCCAGTGGCCAGAATGATTGAAAAAGGTATTAAACGCATTGGCCGACCACTCAAAGAAATTGAAGAATCAATCGAGATTGTCGGAAAATTCGAAGTATATAAATTGGAAAAAAACCTGGTAATCCTGGGAGTTATAGCTGGTATTGCTCCTATGTTCGGATTTATAGGGACTATCGCAGGAGTAATCAAGATTTTTTACAATATATCGCTCGCTGATAACATCAGCATTGGACTTATTGCAGGCGGTTTGTACGAAAAAATGGTGACCAGTGCTGCAGGCTTGTTGGTTGGTATTATTGCTTTTATTGCTTACCATTGGCTTAATGTCATGATAGAAAAAGTGGTGCATACACTGGAGCTTAATGCAATGAATTTTATTGATTTACTTCAGGAGCCCATAAAATGAACCTTCGAACAAAAAATAAGTTCCGGGCCGAGGTGAGTTCATCATCGTTGAGCGACATCATGTTTTTCCTGATGTTGTTCTTCCTGATTATGTCCACCATGGTAAGTCCGAGCGTCATCAAGCTCACCCTGCCAAAGGCCCAGCATAATCAGACAGTGCGGAAAACCGAGATTGCCATCTCCATTACCAAGGACCTCAAATATTATATAAACAACAAAGAAGTTGATTTTGCCAATCTCGAGAACGAGCTTGTCACGGAATTACAGAAACTGAAAGAACCTACGGTGGTTATCAGGGTCGATAATTCCATACCTGTACAGGACTTGGTAAATGTGCTGCAGGTTGGGAATAAATTAAAGGTTAAAATGATACTTGCTACAAAGAGTCCCAATGGTTGAAACAATCACATATAAACGCAGGGCAAGAGCTTTGGGGCTTTTGCTTACTTTACTGGTAACAGGTTCTATCGTTACTGTTCTTTTGCTTATTATTTTGCGAACCCCCATTCCGCCATATCCGGAAGGTGGCGGCGGACAAGGTGATGGCATTGAACTAAACCTCGGATTCGCTGATGCCGGCATGGGCGACGTTCAACAGGACGTAAGCACGACTGCACCCGAGCCTGCAACCCAGGCAAAACAAGAAAATGAAAAACTGATGACCCAGGATGTGGAAGACGCTCCTTCCATCAATGAGGCAGACGTAAAGAAGCCGAAGAAAGAAGTAAAAAAGGAGGTTGCAGTTCCAAAGAAGGAAACGGAGAAACCCAAACAGCCTGTAGTTAATCAGAATGCTTTATACCGTCCAAAGACAAACCAGACCAGCTCCAACGGCGACAAAAACGTAGCCGGCGACCAGGGTAATCCAAATGGCAACCTGGCGGCAAAAGCTTTTAGCGGAAAGGGAGGACAAGGAGGTTC
>DATBXH010000526.1:0-6491 GCA_036514375.1 Bacteroidales bacterium
TTCGGGTGTCGAGCTTAAGCAATCGCTCTGTAAACGTTATGGCGTTGAAATTAAGTTTGTTTCGAGAGTTGTCCCGGAAGAACTTGAGCCTACCTCGACCACACGGATCATTGATAAAATAAATTTTGCTTTTCGGGCTCCGCTTCGTATTGATTTTTCTGGAGGTTGGGCTGATGTTCCTTATATCATGAACGGCAAAACCGGTTATGTTTCTAATGTTGCCATTAAGCCATTGATTGAATTTAAAGGCGGGAAGTTTAACTTTTCAGGCTACCCACGAGGGAGCGGATTAAGTACTTCTACTGCGGCCAAATTGCTCGAAATGGTCAGTGCCAAGAATTATAATTCTGAATCTAAATCATTACAGGTTATTGCAGAGGATTTATTTAATCTGGAGAATAAAGAACTTAACTGGGCTATTGGTCGTCAGGATCAGTATTCCATCGTTTACGGAGGCTATCATTGTTTTGAGTTTGGAACTGATTATGCCAAGCCTATGGATGAAGATGTTTCTATGGAAACTCTCGAAGAATTTAGAAAGAATCTGCTGTTATTGCATACCGGAGTTTCCAGGAATGCCCAGGTAGCAGTTGAACAGGTTTATCAGAACTATAAAACAGCACAGGGTAAAGAGGCGCTTGATAAAATAAGCAACTGCGGTAAATTGTTCCATGAAGCGCTGTTGAAGAAGGATTTTATTGGTTGTGCAACTATCATGGAGCAGAATTTTGAAGCACAGAAACAGCTGGCTCCCGCTACTTCTAACGAAGAACTCGATAGGATGTTTAATTTTGCCAAGAAGCATGGTGCCTTTGGTGGTAAAATTTGTGGAGCAGGTGGAGGAGGGGCATTTGTCTTTTATTGCAAGGACCCGGCTTTGTTAAAGCGAGCTTTGAAAAAACAGTTTGTTGATTGTTTCGAAATTGACTTTGAATTCGAATATAAAAATATTAAAGAACTGAATGCTTTTTAGTATCTTACAAAAAATAGATCTCATAAACGTATCGATAAAAAATAAACCATATTAATTTTTAATGTGTAAATCAGGCCTTTATTAGCACTTGATATAATTCTAAAAACAAACTTATGAGTGACCTACTTATCGTAACCTTGCTTGTACTTTTTGTTGCTTTACCGCTGTTGGTTATTTTATTGCGCGTATTATTTAAAAAGTCAATCCTGTTTACCATTGGTATTATTTGGCTAACAGTTCAAACTTATGCAATATTTGGAGCATACATGGTGGGAAAGTTGGGATTGCCACATTTAAGCTGGGCCCTTACAACCGGAACCGTCGCTGTTGCTATTGGTTTTTATATAATGTCTCTCCAGCTTCAAAGGCCATTGCAGGATTTAACCGAAGATTTAAAAAAACTTTCAGAGGGAGATCTGAATTTAGAATCACAGGATGTGCTCATAAATAAAAATAATGAATTGGGAAGTATAGCGTTTTCTTTGAAAACGCTGACTGATAAATTAAATAACGTTGCCTCAAAAATTAAAATAGCATCTGATGATATTTTGGCTTCAAGTAACCAATTGTCTTCAGGTGCGTTAGACTTGTCACAAGGGGCATCGTCTCAGGCATCTTCTATTGAAGAAATTTCTTCATCCATGGAGGAGATGCTTGCTAATATACAGCAAAACACAGAAAATGCCCAGCAGACTGAAAAGATTTCATCAGTCGCTGCACAAAGCGTAGATGCTGTTGGGAGAATAACGTTACAAAGCAGTAGTTCCATCAATCAAATAGCTGAAAAAATAACCATAATTAATGACATTGCTTTTCAAACAAATATTCTTGCCTTAAATGCAGCAGTAGAAGCAGCTCGTGCAGGAGAAACCGGTAAAGGATTTGCTGTCGTTGCAGCTGAGGTAAGGAAGCTTGCTGAGCGTAGTAAAATTGCTGCCGATGAGATAGATGTATTATCCCGCTCAAGTGTTCAAGTTACTGAGGAAGCCACCCGGGTGGTTAAAGAAATGATTCCTGAAATACAGAAAACCTCAAAACTGGTGCAGGAAATTACAGCAGCAAGTATTGAACAGAATTCTGGGACTGAGCAGATTAATAATGCGGTGCAACAGTTGAATATGATTACTCAGAAAGCAGCGACAAGTGCTGATAATGTTGCCGTAAATGCGCAAACCTTGAATGAACATGCTAACATGTTGCATGATTTAATTTCGTTTTTTAAGATTAAAGTAACAACAAGGTAGGATTGTAATTCTATATTTAATAATGTGTTAGTTAATTTTTAAGAGCGAAGATGGATAATTATTTTTTTACCTGAAATAATTGTTGCAAATTTGCAGCGTAGATTACAGGTAATTATAGGACTGATTTTTGGATACTCGCCTTTATTGATCGATCCTCCCAGTTTTTTGTTGCTAGGTTCTACCAAGTATTAATAATTTTAATTTTATTTCATGGACATTTACGTAGGAAATCTTCCTTACAAGATTGAAGAAGATGTATTAAAAGAAATTTTTGAAGAGTATGGTGAAGTTACAAATGTAAAGATCGTCACCGACAGTGTAACACGCAGAAGCAAAGGCTTTGCGTTTATTACTATGAATAATGAATCCGAAGGGAGCAGGGCTATTGAAGAATTAAACGAAGGCGAATTAATGGGCCGAAAGATTGTTGTAAATCAGGCCAGACCTAAATCTGAAAACAGTGGTGACCGCCGCAGAAGTGGTTACGAAAGAAAATCTTATTAATTCCTGCACTTAGAGACTAAACAGATCTGCCAAAGAGATTCCTTAATCGCGGCAGTATCTAAAATATTTCAAACAGGCCGTTTTGTTTAATCAATCGGCCTGTTTGTTTTTTACAAGTTCTTTTGTCGAGAGCAGGCCACATGCCGCAAAGATATCCTGTCCACGGGATGCCCTTATCGTTGTTATAATCCCTTTCTGATTTAATAATTCCTGGAATTTTTTAATAGTTTGATCATCCGAACCTAATAAAGGAGTGTTGGGTATCGGGTGAAAACGGATCAGATTAATTCTGCACCGGATGCCGTTTAATATTTTTGCCAGCTCTCTGGCGTGTCGCGGCGTGTCGTTAAGCCCTTTGAACATAATATATTCAAAAGATACCCTGCGTTGTAATCCAAAATCAAACGATTTTATTTCTGCAAGGACATCGCGAGCCGGGTATACATGCTGAATGGGCATTAATGATAGCCGTTCATCATCAAAAGGGGAATGCAGACTTACAGCCAGGTGACATTTACTTTGGCTCAGAAATTCTTTCATTCCAGGGATAATTCCTATGGTGGAAACCGTTATTCTTTTGGGGCTCCAGGCATATCCGTATGATGAAGTAAGGATTTCAAGGCTTTTAAGCAGTTCTTCGAGATTATCGAAAGGCTCACCCATTCCCATATAAACAATGTTGGTAAGACTGTCGCGTTCCGGTAGACTTCTGATCTGGTTTAATATTTCGCCTGTTTTAAGATGAGACTGAAAACCCTGTTTCCCTGTCATGCAGAAAAGGCAGCCCATTTTACAGCCAACCTGAGAAGATACACAGAGTGTCGCCCGGTCGTCATCGGGAATATAAGCAGATTCTATAAATTTTTCCTCGTAGGTCGGGAAAAGATATTTTTTAGTGCCATCCACAGAGCATTGAACCTTTAGAGGCGGCAGAAGCCCAATCTCATAGTTTACTTTGAGATTCTCACGGTTTTTATTCGAAATATTTGTCATTTCATCAATGGATGAAACGTGTTTCTGATAAAGCCATTCTGCTATTTGTTTTGCAGTGAATGCAGGTAATTGATTAAGCTTTGTAATTTCCTGTAATTCAGTTAATGTCTTACCAAATAAAGGTTCTTTCTTCATTATCCAAGTTTTACTTGCCGGTTGTGAGTTATCTAAAAATAAATTTCCGATATAATATTTTTAAAAGGTATCTTTTTTGATATCAGGATATCCCTAGTTTCTACAACCATTTCGGCACTTCCGCAAAGGTAGTATTTTTGGTCGGGAGGCAGAAAATTTTGCGCTGAGAGGTATTGCGTTAATCTTCCATGAAAAATTCCGTCATCTGTTTCCAGAGAACAGCAACGGATGTAACGTTCGTTAAAAAAGGATTCAAATTCATCCTGGAAATAAAAAGAATCTCTGTATCTACCTCCATGAATTAAGGTTTTCCCTTGGCCAAGACCTGATCTGAACATAGCATAAAACGGTGCAATTCCCGTGCCATTGGCAATCCAAAAAGCCGATTTATCCTGATCTGTAAATTCACCGAAAGCTTCTGAAATGCTTATACAATCACCTTTGCGTAACTCCTTAATTAAAGGGGTCACTTTCCCTTCGGGTTTTATATCGTAAAGTATTTTCAATTCTTTTTCTCTGTTTCCGCTTGCAATGCTGTATAGGCGAGGTTCATTTCCATCAATCCGGAGGCGGATAACCTGACCGGGTTTAAAATCAATGGTTCGTGGAATAGAAAGTAAGAATACATCCCGCGCAATCTCAGTATTATCCAGTATTTGTGCTTTAATCATTTGCTCAGTCATAAATATATTAACAAGCCCATTATGGAATTGTTTTTGTCATTTTGCAGGTTCTTATCGGCCCATTAAATGATATAAAATTTCTTCTTTGTCAAAACTTTTTGTTACTTTAAATAAACTTTTTACCACTATCAATGAAGAATAAACCTACTATTTTTGTTGTTGAGGATGACAATTTCTACAATTCGGTTCTCACTACCTATTTGAAGACAAAGGGCTTTGAAGTATATTCGTTTTTATCCGGTGAGGAATGTTTGGAGAAATGCAGTATAGCTCCAAAGATTGTTTTGTTGGATTATATTTTAACCGGGATCGATGGGCTCGAAGTGATGAGAAGAATGAAAGAATTGAGTCCTGGCACACAGTTTATTTTTCTTTCCGGACAAACAGACATAAAGGTCGTTTTAAGCGCTTTACATGAAGGGGCATATGACTATATCATCAAGGATGCGCATGCCAAGGAAAATGCCCTTATTAAAATAGATCAGATTGCGAGGTACAACAAGGTGAATAAAGAAAAGGAAATGTATAGGAAAAGTATAGTGATTGTGCTAGCCGTGCTTCTCTTTTCGTGGATATTAGTTTTCTCCTATTATATGTTTCATAAATGATCTCTTAGCCAGTTTTTTTGATCATTGCAGGCTTCCTCTAAAATTATCAATCCGGCGTTGGTAGTCTTATAATATTTTTGTGTTTTTGGGTCCTTAGTAAACTGAACTACGTCTCTTGCCGTTTGCCCATCAAAATAAGGATCGTTTTCTGCAAACTGGAAAAGGATTTGTGTATTTCGGTGATAAGGCAAATAATTAGAAGGGTTCAATATTTTTACAATCGATTCGTATTGCTTTATTTGCTCTTCGGTAAGAGCGTTTCTTGCTTTAGCGAAAAGCGGATCGCGACTGTTTTGCAAGAGATACGAATAACTGGATCGACAATCCAGTAAGATATAAGTGAGGATTCTTGTTTCTATACCGGATAAAATGGCTCCTGTCATAGCACCGTCGCCGCTACCTATAAACGCAATCCTGTTGCGATCGATCCTCGGATGCTGTTCCAGCATGTCAATTGCCCGTCTGATATCGAGTACTGCTTGTTTATAGGCAATCAGATCCTTCCTTGGTTCTGCAAAATTATGATATAATATTCTCGTCATTTCCGGTCTGGTCGGAAGAGGATCAATGAGCAATACTGCAAATGCACATCCTGCCAGGTTTAAAGCCTGAGACATAAATGCATCCTTATCCTGAGAAGCGTCGTTTAGAAAAATGACTGCCGGAAATTCCCTTATTTTTTGTTTGGGAATAATTAGGGTTGCTGTCACTTTTAATCCGCCGGTACTCGAGAATATAACTGAATTAATGGATCCCTGGAGTGTATCTTTTGTGCTTAAAACGCGAAATTCGATATCTTCGCCTTTGTCGTAATCAAAAAGCTGCCGTAAATCAGTAATACCCTGGCTCAGTCCTGAGATTGACAAAGCAAACAACATTACGAAAAATAAATTTCTTTTCATGCTAACCGGTTTTTGTTTTGTCATTTTATGAAATCCTCCCTGATGGGAGAGAAAGAGTCAATCAGCCGTACGTTGGGTGAAAGCATCTGGATACAATGAGGTATTCCTCCTGGCACGGCAAACATATCACCCTTGCTTAACCTTTTTTTCTCTCCGGCAATAAAAACAAATAATTCGCCTTCGGCTACATACGTAATTTGCTCATGAGGGTGGGAGTGGGGAGGATCAGGTTCCGTTTGCGGACCGTTCGTAAAATCAACGATTACTGACATCAGGCTGTTTAAATGAATAAGTTTTCGGGAGATATTAACCGATACCTTGGTTTCCTGTGTCTCTGCATTAATAAGTACAGGCATGAAATGCTCGTTTTTGAATGTTAGCTCAAATTTAGCCAAAACCTTGAAATATTGGAATAATCAGTACAAATGTTTTTTGAGATAAACTTTTGT
>DATBXH010000527.1:0-6278 GCA_036514375.1 Bacteroidales bacterium
ATGGCACTATAGGCATTATACAGAGAGAGCATCAACACGAATCAACCTATTCCTGCGGGGCATTATTGTCTGTTCTGGAGCGTATGCAAAAGGATATTCCGTTCGATTGGTCAACAAACAATTTTGAGGATCTTCAGGCAAGAGTTATCGAAAAGCTGCTGCATAGCCACAAGGATAGGATTTTTAGTTCGGAGCAGTATGTATTAGAAGCTGTTAAGATTATCTTTGATGTGAGCGGGTGTATGCTTCGTCAGTTCGTGATAGAAAACAAAGACAAGTTTCCATCCAGGCATGTATTTTTACTTGGCGGAACGATCATTAATACCGATTTTGGAAAAGAAAGCTTTGTTGAGATTCAATCCTTTGAACATATTGATTTAGGAAAATGAAGAGTAAAAAAGAAGATATCTTAAAAGTCAAACTCTGACAGGGTTCAAAACCCTGTCAGAGTTATAATCAACTTAATCAAGGCATTTTCTCAAGTCCTTCCCATCGTACTTTCCATTTGCCGTTTTTGGGAAAGCCGGGATTTTCAATTTTACAGCCGTCGTATCCTGCGCACATCATAGCCACGGCAGCAAGCAAACCTCCGTTACCTGGAAGATAAATGCGCAACCGTGAATCCTGATAATTATGCCCATTAGCCAGATACGTATTCTTTTGGGAGTTCATAAATAAAGCATCGACAGCTTTTTCAGGCATTCCGAGACGGGTAGCTGCCATGGCAGTTAGCGGGAAATCCCATCCCCAGGTATCTTCCCATTTCCAGTTTTTCCAAATATATTCGAAAGTGTGGCGCATGGTGGTTGTATCAACCAGGCGACTTCCGGGGAGGAGACCGTACGCTCCCAAAACAGCCGGATGATCGGTCGTATATTGCGGAGTCGTATAGGTATCCGGGACACTTTCCGCACCAAGATATAATCCATTCAATTGTGCTAATACCGAAAGTTTGGAAAGAATATCATCCCACTTTGGGTTGCGGGGGAGGCCAAGACGTTCGCGCCATTTCTGGGCGGTACTGAGTCCCCAATACCAGTATTCCAGTTCGAAAGGTGGATTTATCGTAGTTTTGGAATTAAAGCATTCCTGAGCAGGTATAAGAGCAGGCCCCAACAAATACCGATCTTTATCCTTATCGAACCAGGCATAGGAAGCCATAAAATCAGCACTTTCAAATACCAGATTTTTATATTTTTCTAATGTTGCTTTATCCTTGTAATGTCTGTAGCATTCTTCCGAAAAATAAATGATGTGAGGTTGTTCCCAAATCAGCACAGAACCAACAGACGAAGGACAATCGTTGCCTGACGGATCTGTCATCTTGGGCCATCGTACACCGTCGAACCCCTGACGTTTTGCAATTTCACGGGCTTTAGGCAGAATGGTCTGATACCAGCCCAAACTCTTTTCAAGAAGATTGATTCTGTTCCAAAGCGCAAAATGAGCCTCATGCCACCAGTGCATTTCGAGATGAAATTTGCCATACCAGCTATTGAAAGTAAGTCCGGTTTCCTGTGGTGGAACGGATCCCGAACAGTTGACTTTGGTAAGATATTGCGACAGCACTATACGACGTTCCAATTCGGAGGCCCGGGGATCTGTACTTCCTGAAAAATCGACTGCACCACCTTCAGTCCAGAATTTCTTCCAGGTAATCGTACTATTTTGGGCGGTCTCAGCAAAGGTTGGCAGAATGGATACGTTCGCCTCCGGGGCATACAAACAGGAAAATGTAAAACGATCCTGATTGCCGGAAGGAGATAATACAAAATAATGAACTTCCTTTTCGGTTATTTTTGCATCGCCTTCCCAGCTGATAAAGTTGAAATAGCTTGTAGAATCAAGTCTTCTGTTAACTACTACCATATTCGGGTTTATGACAACCAGTTTGGAGCTGTGTCGGTCCGGTTTTGTCCAGTCGCATCCTGAATCCACATGACCGCCGGTAGGGTAGGGGTAACGAAAGTTTACTTTTAGCAAACCTTTCTTTATCAATGGAGATTTTATTTCTACTGAAATTAAATCTTTATCCTGATGGCAGTAAGTAGTAACGTCCACCGGTGTGTTCATTACTTCGAACGTACTGTGTATTTCACCTTTCCACAGATTAAGTTCTTCATGGATTTTGGAGATCTCATTCATAGAGACTTTTGAACCATCCGGTTTCAGCAATTCCAACCCGGCAATTCCCAAATGTAAACGATGTGGATTTATGCGTAAATAATTAGCTGCTTCCCTGCTTCGTTCCGGTGATTTCATCTGGTAGGAATATAATATTTTCCTCCCATGAAAGTCATAATCTTTCAAAGACTCATCGAGACGATAGCCCTGAGTGTTTGGAAAGCTATGCCATCCCCATTGTGATTGGGTACCTAGCGGTATACCTTTTTCATAATATTCCGGGAATGACTGTAAGCCAGTCGCATCAACAGTAAAGGCGAAATCTCCATTTCCAACTGAAAGAGAACCCAATGTGTCAAATTTTTCAATGGTAACCGTGTGTCTTTTCACTAGTGCTTCCCTGTCTATACAACCATTACATTGCTGTGTTCTGGCAGTAAAGCAAAACCCTAAACCTGTTATCAGGCTGAAGACATGAAGAAAGAAGGTTTTTTGGTTCATTGTATTTTAAAAGAATTAAGTATTTGAAGCTCCAGAAAAAGTAAGGAATGAGAAGAAGATTTCATCTTCTCACCCTTTCAAATATACTTAGCAAAAATAACTTTTTTAGTCTCGTTACGATCTGCTGTTTGTATGGTAAGTATATATATGTGCTTTCAACTCATTTATCATTCTTTACCTGTAAGGCTGTTAAGGTAATCTTCGAGATTTGTATATCCATCCTTACCTAAATGATCATTTCTGTCTTCCGGATTTTTGGGATTCAGTTTATGGGCAACTTCCCATTCATCAGGCATACCATCTCCATCGGTATCCTTTTTTGTTTTGCCTGATTTCAGGTCGCTCTGACCACCAACTGCAGCTTCTGTTCTGATAATCTGTCCTTTTTTTCCAAGTGATGCCAGCTGAGAAATCATTCTCTTGTCAACAGTATCGCGAACAATTGAGGCACCGGCACTTTCCAGAACCTTTCTGAAAGCTTTTTCGGCACTTTCATCTTTTACCGGTACTTGTGATATATTCTGAGGATTAGGTGACAAAGTTGCTTTTGCTTTGGTGAAGTTTTGATCCGTTACAGGGATTCCGTTAAGGATGCCATCTTTACTGTAATCGACAAAATTTCCCCGGTGGTATACATTATCAGTTGCTGTAAACATTCCGATAAAACTGCTGTCGGAGCTTGGGCCGGCAATAAAATAATTTCCGATTAAGTCCTGGTAATGCAAGGCAGCCGAATGTCCTCCAACAAGGCCATTGCCACCCCAGTTATAAACAACGTTATTTACAAATTGAATACCAGCTTTTGCCTTGGGATTACGGCTTTGGTTGTCAATCCATAAGCAATGATGAATTGTTAAATTGGTCGGGTTTTCCAGAAGTGCCCCAAAGCGTTGCGGGTCTATTGCTTCACCGTCGATACAATATTGTACAGTCACATTCTTACTGTCTTTAATGTGAAGATTATCCCATCGTCCCCAAGTAATTGAGCAATGATCAAGAATTACATTGTCGGCATTGTCAATAATGACTACACATCCTCCTCTTGGCATATTAATACTTCCATGAAAACGAATGTATCTAACAATTACATTATTCGATCCGCTGAATGAAACGCTGGTACCGTAAATGGTAATTCCCTCTCCCGGGGCTGTCTGGCCTGCGATGGTAATTTGCGATGCAACAGAAACGCGTGAACTGATCTTTATTACACCTGCCACATCAAAAACTACTGTTCTGTTGGGCTGGCTTACTGCGTCACGAAATGAGCCAGGGCCCGAATCGTTCAGTGTTACCACATGATAAACGGAACCATTGCGTCCTCCGGTAGATGTAGCTCCGAAACCTTCTGCACCCGGAAAGGCAAGTTGCTGGGCATTGAGGGATAAAAAACCCCATAAGAAAAACGTAAAAAGATTTGTTATTATTCTTGTTTTCATACTAATATGTCGTTAAAATGTATTCTAAAAAAGGATTTAAAGCGATAAGAATGTTTTATTTATTGAGTTCCAAACAGGCCAGTATAAATGGACCAACACCTTTTGGATCATTAGTTCCGATTTTTTCATTGATATAATATTCGTAAGAACCGTCACGGTATGGATTGCCTCCCAATCCACAACTGCCGCAAATATGGGTAAGATTGAGATTACCTGCAGTGTCTTTCTCGATAAGGTTGTCCACAATTCCTTTAAATGCTTTGTTGGCAATATCCAGATAGCTTTTATCCAAATAACCTTTTCTGACACCTTTAGCCAAAACATAGGTAAACATAGCAGACCCCGACGCTTCGAGATAATTGCCTTCTTTATAACCTTTATCCAGCACCTGGTACCATAATCCGCTTTCGCTGTCCTGCACTTTTACAAGGGCACGGGATTCTTCCTGCAATATTTGAATTAATTGGGCTCTACCTGGATGGTTTTCGGGTAAATAATCGAGAACATCAATAAGAGCCATGGTATACCAGCCCATGGCACGGCTCCAGAAATTACGTGATTGGCCGGTTTCAGGGTTACACCATGCTTCTTTTTTACTTTCATCCCAGGCATGATACATGAGGCCGGTTTTAGGGTCGAAAGTGTGCTTATGGATGAGTGTAATCTGGTCTACCACAACATTAAACCACTGAGGCTGGTTAAATTCTTTTGCGTACTGAGCCATAAACGGGCAGGCCATGTATATGCCATCGAGCCACATTTGGTTCGGGTAAATCTTTTTATGCCAGAATCCTCCTTCGTTGTTTTTGGGCTGGCTTTTCATCTGTTCCAGCAAGTATTCGATGGCTTTTTGGTACTTACTGTCCTTAGTTTTCTGGTACATATAAAACAGATTACGACCGGCCTGAATACGGTCGAGGTTATATTCATCTCTGCTAAAACCAGTAATGGTCCCATTGTTGGTTATAAAATAATCAACATAATTTTTTAGAAAGGAGAAGTATTTTTTTTGATCAGAGAGATATACGGCTCGTACCAAATAGGCGATGTCGTAAGTCCATTTGTATTTATTGTCAGCAGCGATGGTGTCCCACCTGCGAGTAACGGAGTTAGTCACGATCTCCGACCATTTATGTTGTTTTTCAACATCATGATTATTCTGATGCATACAACTTGAAACAAGCACTATAACACACAAAAGCAATATTCTAATTTTCATATTTCAATAGCAAGCTTGGCAGAAAGAAGGCCAATGAATTAAGCTTAATGATACGATATAACGGAATATGGAAGAAAAGGAGGGAGCCATATGACTCCCTCCTGAAAATGGAATTAATTATTTGTATTCTTCAAGTCAAATGGAACATACCAATCTCCCTGCATTAATTTATCATAAACCTTTTGCTTAAGATTAAGATCGTTGGAATACTTGGCACTTACACGGTCAGCAATAATGGAAGCGTCATTATACCTTTCGGCAATTCTCTCCATGGTAAAGAAAGACTTGGCCTCTCCGGCACTTTCCATACAGGATTCTTCAGCCAGAGCTTCATCAAATAAACGTTTATACCTCTGAGCACCTTCGGGTTTATCCAACCACATAGTGTCTCCAGCTACAGGGGAATAATAGTTAGCGTTATTCTTTGTTTGAAACTTGAGGACAGGAGCCAGACTTACTCTTCTGCGAATCCCCAAATTTTGAACCAGTACTGTATTATAAGTAGCATTATCAAAAGGAGCACGAAGATTAGAAGCATATAGTGATAAATAATTTGACAATCCATCGTCCAGAATAGCTAATGCTTCAGGAAACATTTCCAACTGATTCAGTGCTTCAGCCAAAAACATATGGACATCGGCAGCTCTGTACAACACGATGGCAATGTCGCTCTTGTAAACTGTTTGAGGAGTTTCGTTTGCTTTCAGGAATTTACGAAGTACCCAATTGCCATTGATCTGATCAAAGGTATACCCATCTCCACGGTATTTATCGGTTTTCGAAACACCATCATACTGAATTTGAGCGTTAAACCTGTCCATTGCCACCTGAGTAGGACGTAAATAGTACAAATTAGGATAAACATCAGAGAAGTAGGAAATAATATAGTTCGTCTGATGAAAAGCATAATTGTAAGGAACCACGGTAATCAACTCCTTTGTCTCCGTTGTAACGGCGTGATAAAAGAAGTTAGACCATTCAGCATTCCAATCCTCGTT
>DATBXH010000528.1:0-2927 GCA_036514375.1 Bacteroidales bacterium
CAAATCGCTGTAAATCTGTTGTACGCATTCTTCAAAAGTATTGCGTGGCAATTTAAAATTGGAGGTGCTACTCTGTGGAGAAGTCAGGATAGGCACACCCAAAAGCTTTCCATCTGTGGACCAACCACCATGGGCCTGTAACAGGTAGTACATGAACAGTGCGCGCAAACCATAGGCTTCTCCCTTCATCCTGTCATTAAACATCTGTTTGACATTCTGTCCGGTAGCAGCCCACTTTACGCTATCAGAAACTGACAGTAATGAGTTCAAATACTGGATCGTACTAAAGGAATTTGTCCATGCATCCATCGGATTATTGATGGCTGACCATGAACCGGTTGCCATTTGACGATAATTGTAGGTTCTCACATTCCTCAAAGCATCATCTGCTGCCGATTTGATATTCGTAACTGCGTTATCCGTAGCCACATCGTTCAAGGAATAGCCGCCTGTCGGCAATTTAATATAACCATTTAATAAAAGTCCCTCTGCAAATGCCGCATCTTCGTACACCCTGTCCAATGTACTATTATTTTGATCGGCTGGAGACAATAAGTCTGAACAACCGGTCCAAATCAGGGCAGAAGCTATAAATAATATTAATAATTTATTTTTCATGTGTTTAAAGTTTACATTTTGGTTTTAATTACACATCTTAAAATTCAGCTTTGACACCCACATTGTAGAAGCGTGTTTGTGGCGTAGTTCCTACATTCAGTTCCATTATCTTTCTGTTTTGGGCAATCATCAGCAAATCATTACCACTTATATAAACATTCACATTTTTGAAAAAAGAACGATTCAAAATGTTGTTTGGCAAAGAATAGGTCAATTGAACTTTCGAGATGCTAAAACGGTCTGTGCTGTATGTCCAGAAGCTGGAGTAGCGGAAGTTGTTATCATTGCTGAGCGTAGTCAATTCCGGATAAGTTGCCGTACTCTTTGTTGCTTCTGTCCAACTGTTACGGACAACCTCCGAATATTTCAGGTTTCCATATACCCAGTAATAATTACCGGTTTTAACACCTGTTCCTCCATATTGGCCGGTACCTAAAACAAAAAGTGTAAAACCTTTCCATTGAGCAGTCAGGTTCAATCCGCATGTAAACGGGCTGTTCCAGCGGCCAATCATCACTTCATCCCTTTCGTCTATCACTCCATCGCCGTTTTGGTCTTTATACTTGATATCGCCGGGCTTTACATTTTCTATGAATTTTTGTTTTGGGCTATTCGTAATGTCATTCCCATCGGCAAAAAGCCCTTCTGCCTGCATTCCAAATATGGCATCAACCGGTTTACCTGCACGGTTACGATATTTATCTATATAAAATTCGTCAACTTTCTGTGCTTTTGTCGTCACATACGTACCTGTTGCGCCCAACATCAGGTTGACATTACCAACTTTTTCACGGCAACTAAGTTGAATGTCAAAACCCTGATACCGGTTTGCACCAAAATTTACGTATGGAACAAACGATGATGTAGGATTAGAAGTAGTAAAATAATTAGGATACTGTGAAGTGGCCTGTACAGGGATGTCATCTTTTTTGATTACAAATGCGGTTGCCTGAACATTCAATAGGTTTTTGAACAAAGAACCCTCTATGCTGAAATTAAATTCTTTTCTTTTAGCATAAGTCAGGTTTGGGTTTGCAACGCGCTGTACGGAAGTTGCCTGATTATAATAAGTACCCTCATGCCATGAAAAAGTATTTGTAGAAGCGTAATATGCATCATACAAATAATAATCGTTCAAATCCAAATCAGTATTTATAATACCGGCAGATGCCGAAACTTTTAAACGGTTAACCGCATCGGAACCTTTCAGGAAACCTTCTTCGCTTAGCAACCATCCCAGGCTTAGCGTCGGAGAAAAAGCCACCCGATTACCTGAAGCCAGCTTGGTAGAATTAACGAGTGCTCCACCAAAATCGGCATAATATTTATGGGCATAATTATAGTCCAATTGTATGCCTAAATTGCTGTTGGTCCGATATTGGAAATCAAAGGTCTGACGACCCATACTGCCTGCTGCGACCAACATGGCTGATACATTATGATTCTGATTAAAGGTAGTTGCATAATCCAGATGCACGTTGAAATCAATGACTTGAGAATTCCTGGTATGTCCCAGAATATGGGTTCCACTACGGGCATCCTTATTATACTGTGTCAATCCCGTAACGGTATCGCCATTGCTACTCCAATTAGGCGCATAAGTGGCATATTGATATTTGACAGAATCGGTATATGAGTTTACATAACCAACACCCAATTGTCCATGCAACGAAAGTCCTTTCAATACATGCCCGAGATCGACATCCGTTCCTGTCAGATATTGAAAAGTACGGTTGGTATTCAGTTTATATCCGGCAGCATAGACATCGCCAATAGGATTGGTCTGGTACTGCTGGTTACCGCCCAATAAATAAGCCCCATTTATAATGTTACTGCTATTTTCAACATACAACTGAGCTGCAGTCGCATTGGGTGAAATCATACTGATGGGTACTAACGGTGAGAAATAATTGGGATGCAAAGTAGTTGCATCGTTCCAATAATTTCCCTCAGGCACCCGGCTATTATTAAATACAGTAGATACATTAACATAGGTACTGATGAAATCATTCAATTTAAAATCAATATTGCCACGAATATCTAATCGATTGGTATAATCATTCTTACCTTCACCGAAATTTAACAGGGAATTTTGGTTTTGCCAGCCTACCATCGTATAATAACGGGCGCGTTGAGTACCACCCGAAAATTCGGCATTGGCAGAATACGTATTAGTGAACTTGCGCAAATAATCCGGCGAATAATAATTTACATCCGGATAACGATACGGATTGGAATGAGAAGCATAATTGCTGATGGTGGCATTATCAAAGCTTGCGGCCAACCCATCGTTTGCAGAAGCTTGATTA
>DATBXH010000529.1:0-4822 GCA_036514375.1 Bacteroidales bacterium
CCATTAAATTTTCGTTAACTCGTTCTTAAACGCAAAGTAAAATATTTTGTTATTAATTATCGACATGTTCATCGGTTTTTATTTTGAAAATCAAATAAAAAACCCGGAATAGGAACTACTCCGGGTGTTTATTTGGACACAACATCCGGTTCAGGCAACAAAATGAGTAATGATGTCTGAATAAACTTCGCCCTCGGCTGTGCCTTTTGCGGCTACCCTGAACGCATATTCCTTGCCCGGTATCAATCCTTCGATAATGATAGACTTTTTTCCCAGCTTTATAGTCCACTGAGATTGAGGAGTAATGGGTGCTTCCGTCATTTGGTAAACATATATATTAGCTCCTTTTACAGCATTTACTCTAAGTTTGAGACTTCCCTGGAACGGACCCTGCTCTACCCTGAAATTTTTAGGTTTATCCAATACTCCAATATGTTCTGAATTTCTCTTGGCACTAAAGCCCGAACTTAATAAAATACTTAAATTATTCTTACAATTCATTTGTACATAGAGGCCAAGCGTTTTAAGGTTTTCTTCCAATGCTGTTCGCTTCAGATTTTTTGCTGCCGTTTTTTCAATACCTCCAAACTGTGCAGCAGCCAGGGAGGTGTCAAATTCTCCTTTTGAAGTCTTCGTTGCTTCCAAAGAAGGGATAGGTCCCGGATAATTAGCATTGCCGGTCATACAGTCGATGATGTGCTGGGTTGAGATACTTAATTCATCATCGCTTTGCTTTGTGAAATCAATCAATACAATAGGTTTCATAACGAAAAAGTTTAAGTTATTAATAATGGGTGTTTTTATTGATCCAAATCATTTGGATTTCTTATTTACTGTAAAAACGGGGCTTGTTAAACAATATTATGTTTCTTTATATGTTATAGAACATAAACAATAACTTATAATACATACGAAACCATATACGTATGATGGAATGTTTAAATATTTTAAACATCCGGGATATATATGCTTTCATGGCTAAAGCCAAAGTAAACCAAGGTTTTGAATAACCCCAGCCTTAAGGCTGGGGTTACAAAATATAACACGCTGAAGGACTTTAGTCCTGATACTTTTCCCGTACACTGTTGATATCTCATAAATAAAGGTTAGAGAAGGATAAAATTTATTTTTATCATCGTATCCGTGGTTTTTCTTTTCGTAAAAATATTTTTCAGGATCATAGATAAGATTTTTCCGATCATAAAAGAGATAGTTATGATCGTATCGAAGATTTTTCCAACCATAAAAGAGATGGTTACGATCATATCGAAGATTTTTCCGATCATAAAAAAGATGATTATGATCGTATCAAACATTTTTCCGGTTGTAAAAAAAGATTTTCCGACCATCCTCACAATTTTTCCGATCATAAAAAGGATTTTTCTAACCGGAAGGAAAGTTTTGCAATCGGAAATACAGGGAATAAATAAGTAAAAATATGACTTACGATCATAAAAAACTTTTTTATGATCGTAAAAGACTTTTTTCTGAGAGACAAAGAATGGTACTTTCAGGTATAATTAAGGATTCAGTTGTTGTTACGCGATAAAAAGTTTGTTTTTTTCACAAGTTCGTCATACATTCGTTTCTCCATGTTCATCATGTGAAAAATTATGTTTTGTTAAAATCCTAATCAATAAGTGCTTTATATCAGGTTAGGGAGAGTAAGAGAAGCTAAGGGAATAGTTTATAATTTTTTAAAACCGGCCTATGAAAAAACATTTACAATTTTCTGTTGTGGTAATTTTCAGTACATTATTGATCCAAAATAATGTTTTTGCCCAAACAAAGATAAAGTATGGATACGATAATACCGGTAACCGCCAATCGCGCCATTTAATTATCTTAACTTCGGATACAACCTCCTCTGCAACAGCTCAAACTGAAAAATCAGCTAAAGATCAGAAGGTATTTTCCGAAACTGTAGGAGACAAAAAAATTCTTATTTATCCCAATCCAACCAAAGGTCAGTTGTTGATTGAAATTCAGGGGTATGATAAAGAAGATAAAACGTTGCTTTACTTGTACAACCTTTCCGGTAACCTAATGATAAACAGTGTTATTACTGAAAATAGCATACCATTGGATCTTTCGGGATATTCTCCGGGTACCTATATTTTAAAACTTACGTTAGGGAATAAAACCAGCGAGTGGAAGATTGTTAAAGAATAAATGAAATCCAAATGACAGGTTCATCTGCCTGATGTAAACCGGGAAAGATGAATTTATTCAAAAATCAGAAAACCTCAAAAACCTTAAAATTATGGAAAATTTTACCCTAAAAATCCGGGCTATTTTTTATCCTGAATATAGAAATAAAATGCAGAAGAAAAGTTATGTGAGAAGAATTGCATTTTTGTTATTTTATTGTTTTTTATTTATAACCAGTGCAATAGATGCACAGGATTTGCTGTGGAAAGCAAATTTAACAGGTGCCGGAGATGGTTATCCTGGTAAAGCTATAAATGACGGCGATGATAATATTTATGTGATAGGAAACTTTTCAGGATCGCTCAATTTTAATGGTACTGTTAATTCCATGGGTGGAACAGATGGCTTTATTGCGAAATATTCATCGGCAGGAGCTTTGTTATGGGTAAAACAAATTGGTGGATTGGCTACTGAAAACATAACAGGAATTACCATTAGCAATGATAATGAATTTATATATGTAACCGGAACTTTTAATGGAACTGCTTATGCTGATAATCTTTCAATTTCAACTTCGGGAGGAATAGATGCTTTTTTAGCCAAATATGATAAGAATGGTACAATTATCTGGTTAAAACGAATTGTCTATGGTTCAACTTCTGCAAATCAAAGAATCATGGATATAAAAAATGATTTAAATAATAATTTGGTTATTGTCGGTCAATTTTTTACAGATGTTTACCTTGGTAATACTAGTAATAATATTTATTTTTCAACATCTTATACAGTTGGTCAATTTGTATCAAAGTTTGATACCTCAGGTAATGTAATTAATGCAAAAAAAATAGAATGTACCATAAGCCCTTCGTTATTATATTCTGTTGGTTTGGATACTAGTGGATATTATTTATGTGGTAATTATAAAGGAAATTTAATAATAGATTTACCTCAGAAAACAGCCCTTGGTGCTGATATTTTTATTTATAAGGTTGATAATAATCTAAATGGTCGCTGGCTTTTGACCATAGGTGGATCAGGCGATGAACAATTATCTTCATGTTCAGTAGATGGAAAAGGAAATCTATATGTAGGTGGCCATTTTGCAAGCCCATCAATAACTGTAGATTCTACCTCAACAGGAATTGTTTCAAAGAAAATTGGTTATAATACCACCACAGATGGGAAATACGATGTCTTTTTTGCCAAATATAGTTCCTCCGGTGTTCTTCAATGGTTTAATACCGCGGGGAGTACCGGGAATGATTATTTATACAGAGCTGCATATAAAAATGGCAATTTCATTGCGGCAGGGCAATACGGTGGCGATTTTACTTTTAACAGCCAAACCATCACTTCCAAAGGCAATGGTGATGCGTTTGCGATCATCCGAAATTCTTTCAATACAACAGGCAGCCTTATCTCCGTAAGTGGTGCCGGGGCCGAAGTAGGCGAAACGGCGGCAATTGATAACGATGGCAATTATATCGTTGTTGGCGATTATACGTCGCCCAGGATTTACTTTGGCAATAATACGGATTCTTTAGACAATTCAAATTCCGGTACCAGGGATATGTTTGTTGCCAAATACGAAAGGGCAAAAATTACCAAAGTCATTACACCGGCATCCTGTGCCGGTGCGTTTAACGGAGCAGTGAATATTACGCCTACAGGGATACTTACACCTCCTTTACAGTACACCTGGACTAAAAAGAACGATACTTCCTTTACTGCCAATACCCAAAATATTACCGGATTAAGTGTGGGGACATACACCGTTACCCTTACCGATGCCACAGGTTATACTAAAACCGATTCCGCCATTATTACTGCTCCACCGGCAATGACACTAACAGCAAGTGTTACAAATGTTACCTGCGAGAATGGTGCAAATGATGGAAAAATAGCATTGAATAATCCCGTTAACGGTAAAGCACCGTTTACGTATCAGTGGGATAATGGTTCCTATACCCAGGAAATTACTTCACTTGGTATTGGTTATTATTCGGTTACGGTTACCGACAGTTTAGGCTGTAAAGCTATGTTTTCGGCTTCCGTGGGATATGGCTCCCCAATAGCAGGCAATATTTCCGTAACGAATATAGATCCTCCCGGACAATTGACCGGCAGCATCGAACCCGGCATAACCGGTGGTTATCCGCCATATAACTATCAATGGAGTAACGGGGCTACTTCTGCCGTTATTTCAGGTTTAACGGAAGGAAGATATTACGTAACCGTAACCGATAGTAAACAATGTAAGAAAAATTTCGATGCCAGGGTAAACGATCTCACCTTAAATGCATATTTACCGACCGGACAGGTTCCCGATGCAGATGCACGGATTCTCGATGCCTCATTGAATGTTGGTTCTGTACCAGGTAATGCAAATGTTACTCCTTCCGGTGCGGCTTCTTATACGCTGCCTGTTGAGGTACCTCCCGGCATTGCAGGGATGGAGCCTAAAATTGTTGTGAGCTATAATAGTCAGTCAGGAAATAGCCTGGCCGGATGGGGCTGGAATGTAGGCGGACTTTCGTCCGTTACCAGGACCGCATCCAATATTTATAGCGATGGCACAGCAAAAGGAGTTCAATTAACCGGTTCCGATCCTTTTGTTATGGACGGGAACAGGTTAGTTGTGATCAATGGAACGAATGGTGCGGATAATTCG
>DATBXH010000530.1:0-2474 GCA_036514375.1 Bacteroidales bacterium
AATACGAGGTGAGATGCCACTGTGCATTGAGTTTACGTGCCACAACAGGCCCGTATGCCATATAAGCATTGTGTTGATCCTGCCACACACCTTGACCGCACTTTACCTGCGATTGATCACTTCCTGTCCCGCAGGTGATGGAATTACCAATAAACTCTATCTTGCGGCTTGGTTTTGGTGGGAGAGGGGTGAGGCCTTTACAAATAAAGCCCAGGAACTCAAGATACCCGATGTTCGTTTCGGTATCTTTACAGATTAAAACGGTGTGCTCTCCATTGGTAAGGTTATCTGCAACTGTAATGGTATCGGTTTTCCCTACTGTACGGATCCGGTAAGGATTTGATTCGTCAACCACAATTTCCAGGTAATTATGGTTCTTTCCCCATTTAACCTCATCATTGATCACAATTTTGCATGAAGTTCCGGTAAATTTAGCCTTGATGTACACCCCCGGAGTCCAGAACCTCGGTGCTTTCGGATTAGTAAAATCAATTCTCCCGGTATACTGAATATTGGGATTGTCGGGCGTAATTAAGGTTAAGCTGTCGGTATAAGTTGAGGTTGTATGGGCAGTAGTCAATCTTTTTTTGGTAATTTCAGTGGCTCTGGCTTGCATACCCTGAAATATGATCGAGGTCGCAATGATAACCTTCAGGAAAGTAGTTGCGTTCATCGTTAATAAGATTTTGAGAAAAAATAAAAGGACTAATCTAAAAAATAATTCTAAAAAGTAGTAACGATGACTTAAATTCTACAGATTTGATCACTGGATGGATCACATGAACGTCCGATATATTTGATAAGAATAAGTTTTATTTGATATTAATCTTCGCACCAGATATATATTTCCGCATAATACTCGCTGTCGTTATGACGGTACTCAACAGTTTGGATTCTACCCCGTATACCTGACCAACAGAGGGATGATGTTTTGATTCTTTTAATTTCTTCCTCTTTCAAAATATCCGGAACATTTATCCATTCATTTATCCTGGGTATAAATGGTAATTCTGCCCATTGTTCCATATCCAGGGTCTCGGTTGAAAAAACGAGTTTTGCTTTCATTGTAAAAGGTTTATAATTGACAAGATTTTTTGCATTAGATTTACTTTAGAGACATCATTCTTAATTTTTTATCTAGTTTTTTGTGCCCTTTTATCGTAGAAATACCAATTAAATTCACGATGATAATTTCAAAAACTGTGGAATTTGTGCAATCTTCTTTCGGGATCAGAATGCCTTCAATAATAGCACGTAATACATTCTGATGGAGTCTTATCGTAATTTCTTCATTAATTTCTTTTGTAAAAACTCCACTTTCTTTACCTTGCTTTATTAAGGTTTCCAACAGATTATATAAACAATCCCAAAAATCAGGAAGCCTTTGGAAAATATGAGGATAAAATTTTTGGACATCGTAGAAGAATCGGGGAGCACAATTACAGAATTGACAATAAATTTCACTATATATTTTTATTAATTTGTCAGGAGCATCAAGATTCTCTTCAACAATCCGGGTACATGTTACCTGAACTTTTAGTAAGAGTTGTTTTATAATTTCATCGATTACTTCATCCTTATTATTAAAATATTGATAAAAGGTTTTTTTTGAGATGCTTAAATGGAAAGAAATATCATCTATGGACATGCTTTTTATCCCATACTTAAAAAACAGGTCTACACATTTGTCAAGTATTTTTTCTTTATCCATTGAATTAGTCTATCCTGATAGTGTGTTTTAAGCGCAATTGTTATTAAAAGTGGCTTTCAAAAGGGATCATAAAGGCCCTTTTGAAAGCACTACTTTAAACTGATTAATTTAAAAGAGCCAACTTTGTAGGTTCCTGAATTTTCAACTGGGCTGAATGTTCCCCTTTTTTAGTTTTTTTGACTATTTTATCCAGGAGAACATAAAGGACAGGTACAATAATGAAGGATAAAAACATCGAGCTGGTCAATCCTCCAATGAGAACCCAACCCAATCCGTTTTTCCATTCCGAACCGGCACCCGCAGCAAGCGCAATTGGCAGCAGGCCTACAATCAATGCAAGGTTTGTCATGAGTATGGGGCGGAAACGAACCGAAGTGGCTTGTGTAATAGCAACAATCACGTTCTTTCCCTCCTGTTGCAGCTTATTGGCAAAGTCTACCACCAGGATGGCATTTTTGGCAACCAATCCCATAAGCATGATGATACCCATGATGGAAAACAAGCTCAGGCTCTTTCCCGCCAGGGCAAGTGCGAGCAGAGCTCCGATCATGGCGAGCGGCAACGATAACATTACTACCAACGGATAGATGTAACTATCGTACAGGGCGACCATGATGAGATACATAAACAGGATGGATGCAACCAAGGCCACCAACATGCTGGAAAACGATTTCGTTTGTTGTTCCATGTCGCCTGCATAGACGATATCAACTCCCTGGGGCATGCGTGTTTTAGCCAACCGGGTCTGGATTTCTTCGCCCAC
>DATBXH010000531.1:0-9772 GCA_036514375.1 Bacteroidales bacterium
TCCATTTTCTCATCTAAAGATAAATCCTTAAGTTCCCAATGGGACATTGCGGCCATGCATCTGTCTTCGATAGTCCAGTCATCATCAAGAATAGTCATATTCTTATCAGAGAGATCTCCCTGGAGAATCGCGTGTAACGCATGTAACTTATCGGCAATCTGCAAAGCTTCGGCAATGGTCCTGCTGTTATATTGACCATAATGCTGGGGAACATAATATGGCTTCGATTCGCTTTTAACGACACCTTGTGCAGGCAATAGCATTCCTGCTATAATTTTCAAAAGCGTTGATTTTCCCGAACCGTTGTTGCCAATTAAGGCAACTTTTTCCTGCTTCTGAACAGAAAAGCTAATGTTTTCGAATAATAAATCCTTGTCGGGATGGATGAATGTAATTTCCTGAGCGGTAAGCATAATAATTTCTTTCGTTAAAAGGTGAGTAACCCGATGATCTGATCAATCCGTTGAAAGAAACTATTATAATCACATGTTGTTTAGCGGTTAATTTGTTGCAAAAGTAAGTAATTTTTATGAAAATCCTGAGCCGGGATTAATTCGTTTCAATAGTAATACCTTCGTGCGCGATCTCAAGAGATTCAATGGCAGCTTCGTTTGTCTGCGAATTCAACACAGGGCTTTCTAACTTAACAGGCCAGGCATTTCTCACTTTCCAAATCATGACCGGCGAATGTGTTTCGTCTAACAGTGAAATAGTAAGGTCTCTTCGTTCTACCTGGTTTAACTGAACGGTATTTATCCATTGGTAAAACTCGTTATCACCTTTCATAATTCCACGTTTTAACGTGATATTGTTGTACTTTGCCAGACCAGGCATTTTTATTGAACCTGAATCGGGTGACGAACCTTCGCGGTATTCCACCACGTTATATTCGACGGACAGGCCCGTGACTTCCGAAAATGAAGTTCTGGTACCTCCCCATTCGACCTGAAAGTGACAAGTAAGCATTGGATATTTATTCATAACACAGCGTATTAGTTTTTTACAAAAACGAACAATATTCATGACTGTTTATTTTCATGGAGTCAGTTAAAAATAATTTTACCAAGAAGTCTTAAACAATTTTTTTGAAAGATTTGTAGTCGAATCAGTACATATAACACTTCTCCGGCATATTGGTTTAGATTTTAATTCAAAAACACCCTGATAAACCCCCAATACACAAATAATCCCTGAAGCACCCAGTAGGAAATCGTATTTAAAGTAAAGTGCCATTTGAAGAACCTTCCCAGGCTCGCTTGTCTTAATACGTTAATGTTCATTACCAATAGGGGAACTGACATGATGAGCGCTACCAACGGTATGTGTAGGATAAGTCTAAGAAATAAGGGAAAATGATCAAGCTTTTGGGGTATCCCTACCTGAAAGGCTTCTTTAAAATTGATGAGGACAACCAGGTAAATGGAAAGGAAAATGCACAGGGTAAATGACCATATCTTTGGCAGTTCCGGTTTGGGTATGGGCTCATTTTTCTCTTTGCTCTCCATGATCTTTAAAAAGTGTGCCGACGGCCAAAGAAGTAAGGTAAATAAGGTTTGTAACCCGTAAATAATCAAAAACAGGAGAATAAATACATTATTTTGGGGAGATTGCCTGCGATAATATATTTGCATATATGCGGTTAAGCCGTCTGTACTTTTACTGATACAGTGCGCCGGATCCTGCTTTTTCAATGTCATCCCGGGAAAACTTTTCGTACCATCAAAAAGATCCCGCATTTTATACCTGGTATAGCTCTGTTTCAATTTAAGTGCATAATCAATTACCATGTACCGGCAATAATCATGGAAAAAATAAAGATATAGTTTCCCATCACTCGACGATATGATATTGGAATATTGAGTAGGATATCCTTCTTCCTGATGGGCTTTGTTTAAGGCCTCAGCCATATAATCTATGTTTCTTTCTCCCGGATTACCCGAAAAATAATATTCAACAGCCTGGCCTCCATACCCAAATGCCTGCAAATTATCCTCATTGCGCCGGATAAAGATCTTTCCCTTTTTACATCCAATAATCACTGAATTTCCCAGCTTGTCAGCAATGAAGATGACAGCATGTGCAAAAGACGGCTCATTATATTTCTCATAAAAATTCAGCGCTTCCTCAACGGTTGCGCATTCGGTAATCATTTTATCGTAGGGATAACCGTTCAGAATTTTCTTTGTCTTATCAAATTTCCAGCCGGTTTCGCTTTTCATAGCGACCCAGTCCCAGCACAATCCTTTTTCATTCACTCCACCCTGTGCCACATTATCGGAGAATCCTAAATATACCCATGCATATTTCCCTTTTTGAGCAGGATAAAACCGGATTTCAGTATCAGGATTTGAATAATCTTCATTGTTACCAAAATAAGTCTGACCATCCCGGGTAAAACAAAATATAGTGCAGGACAGAGCATTCTGCAAAGCCAGCAGATTAATTATCACCAGCCATAAACAACACTTTTTCATTGATTCGGAATTTAGGTTACATCTGTACTTTTGCCTGTTTATAAAATCGGTACTCAGCGAATAAGATAACAGTCAAAAGCATGAAATATAAAGCTGCAAGACAACATGCAACGATAATGACCTGGATCGCTGAAAAGAAAAAAAGCGGAACTAACATAATATGAAAGATGCCAGTTACTTTGTAGAGTATCGTATACCGGCTTTTAGCCATGATGAGGGCAATACCAAATAAAATACCATTCACATTCGATATATAAAGAATCAGTTTGTTTATATAGATAAAATACGGCGGAAATGCCGAAGCTTTTATAATCAAATCGGTTACTACATACAGGTATGTAAGGATGATAACAATCACGGATATCACGCTAAGCAACTTATTTCCCTGGTATTTGCCGAGATAATAAAAACCATAATAGATCAATGCAATGGAAAAAGCATAAATAACGGAGAGGATAACGAATATGTTGAGACCGTACCGGAGAATAAGTTCAGGAAATAAGCCTGTATAAAAGAACCAGTTTACAAAGTTGATGATCCCGGCTATAAAAAACACAGGTAAGATACTTCGAATAAACGAAATACTCAGTCGCTGTGTATTTCCGTTAAATCCTGTCATGTCGACATCCAACGAAGAGGCGATTAATTTCAGTGTGGAAAATCTGGGTATCACATCTCCTGATTCAATTCTTTGAATGGTGCGAATATCAATGTTACAAGATTCCGAAAGATCCTTTTGGGTAACGCCTTTCTCATTTCGTATTTCACAGATCTTCTTACCAAGTTCCGGCTGATTCATCATAGTTTAAAATGATTTACCCAAAGGTATCAACATCGGATTCCAAACTCAAACAATAACGGGTTATTTTATACGGCATTTGTACGGCAATTTGTATAGAAGCTTGATTACTTGCCAGGAAGGTTAGATTAAATACAAAAACAATTCGTTTGAACATTGAAAGGGGGTACATGTTAAAGAGCCTTAGTTTTTCATTAAGGACAATTTTTGAAATCTTATTAAAATAAACCCTGCATGTATGAAAACAACTATACTTCTTGTCCTTTTGGCAATGTTTGTAATACAAAGATCGAATGCCCAATTTACCAAACTGATTGATTTTGATGGCATCAATAAAGGAAGTTATCCTGCCGGTTCCCTTGCCAGGTCCGGCACCACACTATTTGGCATGACAAACAACGGAGGAACCAGCGCCAAAGGTGTTATCTTCAAAGTAAATATTTCAAATGACGGGTTTACAAAACTGCTTGATTTTGATGATGTTTCTAAAGGCAGTGGCCCAACCGGTACCCTCATCCTTTCGGATTCCGTGATGTATGGCATGACGTATAGCGGCGGGTTAAACAGCCTTGGCGTTCTTTTTAAAATTAATACAAATGGCTCCGGCTTTAGAAAAGTGGTAAACTTTGATGGTGTGAGTAAAGGTAGTTACCCTGCAGGTTCTCCTACATTATCAGGCAAAGTTTTGTACGGGATGACTGAACTGGGCGGGACAAACAATATGGGCGTTATTTTTAAGGTAGACACGGATGGCAATGAGTTCAAAAAGCTGGGCGACTTTGATGGTGTTCCGAAAGGCAGTATTCCTTACGGCGATCTTACCCTCTCCGGCTCCACGTTATACGGAATGACTGAACTGGGCGGAGCAAACAACAGGGGTATTGTTTTTAAGATGGATACCGACGGCACTAATTTTTCAAAGCTGGTTGACTTTGATGGTAATAGCGGCAGCTATCCCTTTGGTTCCCTCATCTTAGCAGGAACCGTTCTATATGGAATGACGAGCGAAGGAGGAACAAACAACCACGGTGTCCTTTTTAAAGTAAATGTCAATGGCACCGGATTCAGTAAATTAGATGAATTCGCTGACTCGATTCAACATGGCAGTCATCCTTTGGGTTCTCTCACATTGTCGGGAACCACATTGTTTGGTTTAACGGCTCATGGCGGTATCTATGGGAAAGGTGTCATCTTTAAAATAAACACTGATGGTACCGGATTTACCAAGCTTCTTGACTTCGACGGCACCAATCATGGAAGTGTTCCTTTGGGAAGTTTTACCCTGAATGGAAATGTATTGTACGGGATGACATCGGGAGGAGGAACAAACAGTAAAGGCACCGTTTTTCAATATGTCTTTGATAATGAAACTACCGGTGTCATGAATAATAGTTTTGAAAGGTACCGAATTTATCCCAACCCGGCAAGCGACCGGCTTTTGATAGAGAGTGAACAAACACAGATCAACAGGATTGAAATGATTACCATGGAGGGCCAGCTCGTTAAATCACAAATCTGCCATTCGTCGGATGTTACTATTAATGTGGCTGACCTGTCGAAAGGAGTTTACATCATCAAAGTATATGACCTGACAGGTGGCGTTTCGGTAAATAAAATACTGAAACAATAGCAACCTGGCAGTTGTTTATACACGCCAACAGGTCTAAAAATTAAAATCTTCGGGCTCCCCACAAGCTTTTCGTCCTTTCTTGATACCTTCGAGAAAGAAACTCGCAAT
This sequence comes from Bacteroidales bacterium, assembly GCA_036514375.1. Classification (GTDB taxonomy): domain Bacteria; phylum Bacteroidota; class Bacteroidia; order Bacteroidales; family JAAUTT01; genus JAAUTT01. The sequence continues at coordinate 5,012 of DATBXH010000531.1, forward strand.
ATTTTCTTTAAGATATATCTCCTCAATTTCTTCCTGGGAAGGTCCCTTGGATATTCCAAGATCCGTCAGCATTAAATATTCATCATAAACGGCTGGCAGTTCATTAGCTATAATGTTATTCATGTATTGCCGGGCACATAAAACAATAGCTTCTCTCCAGTTTAATCCTCCGGGCATAATTACCTTGTAATCGGCTTCTTCCAATAAATCGATGGCTTCATCTATTTCACTCCTGTCAATATCATTATTCCCAATTACCGGAGTGCATTGAGCTTGCCAGAATTTAAAAAGTTCGATAAAATGTTTGTCTTTTTCGAAAAACCCGGCAAACTTAGCTTTCTCCTCTGCGGTACCGATGAGCGTGGGAGGTGGTGCAATATAAGGAGCAGGCGGGTCTTTTGGCGGTTCATCCTTTTTCATCTTCGCCCTTTCTTCCCTTGCTTTCTCCATATAATATTCCTCTTTTTTACCCCGGATATCCGGTAAAAGCAATAACGATCCGGTACCCATGATTCCATCGTAAAATTCGAACCATTCAGGCATGTTTACAAAAGATCCTGTTTCATCCTTTTCCATAACGAATTCATAGTTCTGCAGTTCATACCAATAGACTTCTTCATAATTTTCACTTCTCAGAAACTGCTGCATCACCGAAATTTCAGCCTCCGTAATACGTGGAATAAACGGACAGGAATCAATATGCTGTCCCCAAAATTCAAAATCATACGCTACCCTGATCTCATTAATTTTGATTTTATCAGCCCTCCATTCCAATTGCAGATTAAATAACTTCTTCTGCCGGATAAGGTTTAGCATGGATTCCGTTTCCTCTCTATACTTAACTTCCTTGGTTTGAGTACTGGCCTCCACATAGTATTCATAATGTTCTGCAAGCTTGGCCTTTCGTTCGGCATACTCAAGTATAAATGCTTTTACGGAATCAGGTTCATAGGTTTTGAAATAGTCCTTGCACGATTCATCATTCACTATTTCGTCATGAAATTTGTTCTTTAACTCTTCAAAGAATAGTTTCTTTTTTGTAAAATGATCGGGTATTTTATCCTTGCTGTACTCAAAATCACTGAAGTCCATAATTGCAGTTGGTTTTTTCAGGTTAAATAATGGTAAATATTGATACCAATTCGATTTTTGCAGAAAAATAAAAAATAAAGATGGAAATAGGAAATAAAACTTACAGGATTTATACGATGTTACTTTCTCCGGTCAACGTTTCTCTGTTCGCCGTTGCATTTGCAGTTGAGGCTGGCTATGTTGGTTATTCATGTAGAATAATAGCTGCAAACGCTTTAAGTTAGTGACTATCCTTTTTATCTGCCTTATGCCTGAATTCCACTGACCATTGTTTCATTTGGTCGAGTATCGGTTTCAATGTCAAGCCTTCATCTGTCAGACTATATTCAACGGTTATCGGAACCGTATTAAATGACTGTCTGTTTATAATACCAGCTGCTTCCAAATCCTTGAGCTCTTTAATCAGCATTTTGGGCGAAATACCGGTTACTTCCCTTTCCAATTGCTTAAACCTTCGCTTGCCATAGTATAGACTTGTCAGAATGTGAAGTTTCCATTTACCGCCCAGGACCTGCAGGATGAATTGCAGATCTTCGATGTCATTCTCACATTTTTTCATTTTTCTTTATCAGATAAGATTGTTAATATCAAAAAAGTAACTTTTAGGTTATTAGTTTACTTTATGGTAACTACTTGCAAAAGTATATCGTTGAAATTAGCTTTGCAAAATAAAATGGATGAGATATGCTGAAGACGAAAACAATTTTGATTACAGGCGGTGGTTCAGGTATTGGTGAAGCACTCGCGGCAAATCTTGCTGAAGACAACAAAATAATCATTTGTGGCAGAAATGAAGATAAACTGAAAAGGGTGGCGACTGCAAATAGAAATGTATTGTATTATGTTGCTGACATCTCCATTCCAAATGAAATTGATGAACTTTTCAAAAAGATTTCCGGTGATGGGATCGTGCTGGATGTACTTATCAATAATGCAGGTGTGGTTGAACAATGGGATATGACAAAAAAGGTTCTTTCATCTGCACAGATTTTTGAGAAGATAAACACTAACCTGGCAGCTGCAATTGCCGTTACGCAACATTTCATCTATCAGGCAAATTTGTCTGCCGAAAATTTAATTATCAATATCACCTCCGAAATTGCGTTGTTTCCTGTCCCTATTTTACCTCTTTATGCAACGTCAAAAGCCGGGCTGAGGGTATTTACACAAGTTTTACGAAAACAATTGAAGAACACGAATTTCAGTGTTGTCGAAGTACTGCCGCCTGCTGTTGATACAGCCATGCCTAAGCAGTTGGGAAATACAGGTAAACTTATCCATGCCGATGCTTTTGCAAAAAGTATCATTGCAAATGTCAACAAGGGAAAACGTGAGTTTGCACCCGGTACGAATGTTCCGTTGCTAAAATTCTTCCATAAATTCTTACCGAATGCGGGCTTGACAATCATTGATAAAATGAGCAGGAAACAGCTACAAGTGCAATAACATTACAACCTGTGGTGTTATGATAGCAAATGATAGCAAATGCTATCAATATAGCTAAACGAAGTAAAAACTTCTTCCAACTGCTCCTGCATATACGTTACAACGAACATCTATCCCCTCTGTTCGGTGTTGCATCCGTGGACTGTCGACTGTCGACTGTTGTCTATGACCTGTCTCCTTCCAACTACTTATCAACACCTATTGACTTTTATTCAGACATTAATTAATTTGCAAGACCTTCAGATTTAACTATTAATGCTATGGGAAAGCATAAGAAACATCCTTCGGAACACTGCCAGCAAAAAATAAGGCAATTACAACACAAAAATGAATTTGCCAAAAGATTGAAAGCTTTCGCAACCGCCTATATGGGCAAAGAAGCTGCAGCACTCCTGACTCACGAGCGATTAGAAGATATTTATGCAATACGGATGCACACCATTAAAATGGTAGTTGCAGACGGATCGGTAATAGAACCCGGTGACAGGAAATATGTCGAAGCCTTTATGCTGAACAGGATTAAAGACTTAAAGATAGCTGCTCCGGACGGGTCCGAAGTACCTTTTAGTGAATATCTGACCGTTGGATTAAGCCTTAGTTTTTATATAACTCGCACTACCCATCACAGTCAAACGGAAAATGATCCTTTTTTTAAAGCTTTTGCCGGCTACAAGGATCTTTTTTACTCCGGCGAGGAAGCCTGTAAAAGGCTATATTATCTTGCCAATGATATTTGTTACTTTATTAACGAAATCGGGGTAGAGCATTTCTGGATTGACGCTAACCTGAAATTTAAAATGAGTGACGATAAAACCATCCTGCCATATCTCGAACTACACCGGGAGGTTCCTGAAAAACATACGTTCATCATCGATAATGAGTCCCGCCATGGTTTTAGAGTAGGCTGGTCAAGACCGATTTCCGGTGTGGAGTATATTAAACTCAAGCCTTCGGAACTGGGAATGAATGGAAATTCACCGGATACGCCCATGGACATCTACATTCAGGCTCATGCCCTGCAACGGCTTGAAGAAAGGCTTGACTGTCTGCCCAAGGAATTGGTGCATTTTTGTATGATCCTCTCCCTGATTCAACCGCGATTTACGCATGATGGTCATGGTAAATTTCTTTTCGAATACTGGTTTGATAAGTACAAACCAGGCTACCTCCTCGCCAATATCGTGGACGGATGTATTCTTATCCGCACTTTCCTGTTTCTTACGAACAGCGGTACGCCGGAAGGTCAAAAACTTGAAAAGATGACCGGCTTGGGCAAACTCGATAAAAAATACCTGGCTATCGACAAACTGAGCACTTTTATGGCCACGGATATTCGTCCGAATGAGGCCGTCATGAAATTGCTTCACGAGTCCGGTTGCGAAAGCCTGGTCGATTTAATTGAGGATGTTACGGATATTATCCAAAATAAAAATTTTAATCATCATACAGGCGCTATGCTTTCCAGGTATCTTGAACTCAACAAAGTAGCCGAAAAGGAATTACTGGAGAAATTGGCCGAAATGTAATTTATGAAAAGATTTGAAAATTTGAAGATTTGAAGATTAAGAAGAAAGGCACTAAACACTAAGTACTAAGTACTTGGTAGCCTGAATACGGTTTTTAATTTCATTATCGGCTTCGAAAATGATGCGGATATCTGTGATCTGATTAGCAATTGCCCATTATAAAGAGAACCAATACGAAAATTTCAACAGGAAAACGTTGTGTGGCATCGTACCGAAAAGCCCCTTCATGTCATCGCCATAAGAAAATGTTCCGTCGTAAGTTGTGCTGGTTCTTCCCTGCGACCATACAAGGAAAAGCGTTGAACCTGGCAAATATTCCCAGCGGACGACCAAATTGGAAAGGAATTGACGGAAATTGAAATTGGGATTGGTAGCTGAATAGTCGGTTGAACCATCCATGTTTTCATCAAAATTAACGTTATTGCTCACCAGGTCATAGGTTACATTGTTATCAGGAAGAACCTGATACCGGTCGTTGAACCTGGCTGCATGGGTATTGGTGATAAATTTGTAATGGGTATACTTTCCGCCGGAAACAAAGGGCTGACCATAATATTCGATGGTTAACTCGGGTGTTATGGTGTAGTTTAACCGGAATGTGAAACTCAGCGTTTTTTGATGCAGCTCGGCGAATAAATACCTGGGGGACCCCTGATACGCATCCGTTGCCACATATTGCAACCTGGTATGTTGAATA
>DATBXH010000532.1:0-9458 GCA_036514375.1 Bacteroidales bacterium
CGTGCCAAAAAAAATTAACAATTGTTTCAGATATTTTTGAAAACAATTACATTTGCGTTCTATTACTTAAAAATTAATTACAATTCAAATGGCTAAAGAGAAAGACGGAGCAGAAAATAAGCTCGAAGGTATTGAAGGTGCATTATCGCGTACCGAGCATTATATTGAAGAAAACCGCAAAAGTCTAACCATTATCGCCGGAGCTATCATTGCCGCTGTATTATTATATTTTGCTTTTAACCGTTTTTATCTTGATCCTAAAGAAAAGAATGCTCAACGACAGATGTACGTTGCTGAACAATATTTTGAAAAAGATTCTTTCAAACTGGCTCTTAACGGCGATGGTAACTATCCCGGTTTCCTCACTATTATTGACGAATTTGGTCTTACCGATGCTGCCAATATAGCTCACTATTATGCTGGTGTTTGTTACAAAAACCTTGGAAATTATTCCCAGGCAATTGAATATCTGAAAAAGTTCGATTCAAAAGATAAAATCATTTCCTGCGAAGCTTTGGGTGCTATTGCAGACTGTTATGCCGATCTTGGTCAAAACGACGAAGCCATTAAATATTACAAACGGGCTGCCAATAACGTAAAGAATGATTTTACAACGCCTCTGTATCTCCTGAGAGCCGGCATTCTTCTTGAGGATATGCATCAGTACAAAGAAGCTCTTGAGACTTATCAGCGTATCGAAAAAGAATATAACGCTTCGAACGAAGGCCGTGAAATTCAAAAGTATATCACCAGAGCAAAAATAAAAGGGAATTTATAATTAATAAATATCACAGCTTACATTGAAGAGAGGGGACGAAAGTCCCCTTTTTTGTAGAGTGTAGCCCGGAACTTAACAAAGTGAATAGACTACACCTTTAATTTTGAACCCTTTATAATTCCAATTATAATAACAAACAATATGGCAACATCTTTAAAAAACTTATCCGCGTATGATTTCAAAGCAGTTCCGGATGCAAGCGGATTTTATTTCGGAGTGGTGGTTTCGGAGTGGAACAACGAAATTACCGATGTGCTCGCCCAGGGTGCTGTAGATACATTGATAAAACATGGCGCAGCCGAAGAAAATATTTTCCTTAAACGGGTACCCGGTGCCTTTGAGCTGAGCCTGGGTGCACAATTCATGGCCGAGTATACGCCCGCCGATGCCATTATCTGCATTGGATGCGTAATCAAGGGCGAGACGCCTCATTTCGATTTTATCTGCCAGGGAGTAACCCGGGGCATCACTGCAGTTAGCCTCGAACAAGATACTCCTGTAATTTTTGGAGTTTTAACCACCGATAATCTGCCTCAGGCAAAAGAACGCGCCGGAGGAAAACACGGTAATAAAGGCGTGGAAGCGGCCATTACAGCTATTAAGATGGCTGCATTGAAGGATGAGATGGTTATCGAAGATCTGGAAAGAGATGGTGATGATGAAGATGAAGATGAGGACGACGAATAAGCCCCTTCTTTACTTCACAAATTTCATCTTATACCTTGCAGCAATTTGTCCTTTGGATATTTTGGTGAGCTTTCCGTTCAGAAGCCGTTTTGTGAGAGGTTTTAAGTAATCGATATATAGTTTGCCTTCGGTATGATCGTATTCGTGCTGGATGATACGGGCTGTAATTCCGTGAAACGTCGTGATATGTTTCTGAAAATTCCTGTCCATATACTGAATGGTAATACTCCAGGGTCTTTCCACATCCTCCGATAAAGTGGGGATGCTCAAACACCCTTCACTTTCCGTCCACGATTCGTCGAAATATTTTGTAATCCTGGCATTTATAAAAGTCTCTTTTATACCGGTATCGCCTTCAAAATAATCATCGCGATTCTCGGTTTTCATCCGTTCCCAGGTTCCCAGGCTGTCGACAATAAAAAGTCGTATGGCATGGTTTACCTGAGGTGCGGCAAGTCCGCTCCCATCGGCAGCCTCCAGCGTTTCCCACATATTGGTAATAAGATTCTCCAATTCGGGGTAGCCGGCGTCGATTTCGGCACCTTTCAGCCGAAGCACAGAATGACCGTAAGAGATAATGGGTAAAATCATAAGCTTTCCTTTAAATTCACAAATATAGGTGATTTGAGTTGTAGTCAATAGACCATAGTCAATAGTCAATAGTCGACAGTCGACAGTCCATAGTCCTCTCTTAATTCATAGCCCCGGAGGAGACAGGAACAAAATATTATTGCCGGAGATCGGTCACAACCCTGCGGCGGCCAGATATTACCTTCCGGAGATATGGGGCAAATTGCAGGAACAAAATGTTGTTTCCCGGAGGTCCACTGCAAATTGCAGGAGCAAATTGTTGCTTCCCGAAAATCCCCAGTAAGTTGCAGCAACAAAATGTTGTCTCCCGAAGGTCCACTACAAATTGCGGGAACAAAATGCTGCTTCCCGGAAATCCCCAGCAAGTTACAGGAACAAATGGTAACTTCCCTAAGATCTGCTACAATTTTGCGGCTATAAAATGCTACTTGTTAAAAGTCTTCCGCAACTATAGGACACTAAACCGGCAGCTTAAAAATGAGATAAGGAGATTGATTTGCCAAAAAATGTTTTCCACAAATAATTACGATATAAAGCATTCAGGCCGGTGCAATTTTGAAATCGCACCGGCCTGAACTCTCTTTGAACAACTATTTGCTAATATTTATCCCGCGTAAGGGGGCTTTCCGTGTAACTCTTCATCACACTCAAACTTCCATCACACCCAAACTCACACTACCTTTTCGCCGGCTTATACCCACGTTCGCGTGCCATTTTTTCCAAACGTTCCTGGAACTTCGATTTCTTCTGAGGTTTTGCCTTGTTGGCATGAATTTGTTTCAGAAGCTTCTCTTCGTCAATCATCCGCTTGAATATCTCGTTCTGCCCAATCGTTATCACGTTTGCCAGAAAGTAATAATACGTCAGACCTGCCGAAAAGCTGTTCAGGAAAAACATAAACATCACCGGCATAATATACATCATGGTTTTCATACCCGGCATCTGACTGTCCATTGAAGTAGTCTGCTGGCTCATTTTCATGCTGATAATCGTGGTTACCGTCATCAAAATTGTGAACAAACTAACATGGTTACCATATCCCAGCGGTACATTAAATGGCAACGTAAGGATGGAATCGTATGTAGAAAGGTCGTTGGCCCACAGGAATCCGTGCTGACGTAACTCAATAGATGTGGGGAAGAACCGGAACATCGCAATCAGGATCGGGAATTGCAATAACATTGGCAAACATCCGCCCAACGGGTTTACGCCTGCTTTCTTGTACAATGCCATCGTGGCCTGCTGGCGTTCCATAGCTTTATCCTTTGGAATCTTCTGGTTTATTTCGTCAATCTGGGGTTTTAACACCCTCATCTTTGCCTGACTCTGGTACGACTTGAACGTAAGCGGGAACAGCCCGATTTTGATAATTAGCGTAAGCAAAAGGATGATGATCCCGAAATTGCCAATAAACTGGTTTAGCCAATTAAATATCGGAATAATCACAAACTTGTTGATCACCCGGATAATATTACGCCCAAGGAAAACAAGTTTTTCCAGATCGAGGTTATATTTCTTTAGCGTGGGATAATGGTTTGGCCCGAAATAAATGCTCATAGGCACTGTATATTTGGGCTTGCTGTCGTAATTAATTCCAATGGTTGCCGCATAATGCTTCAGGTATTTGGAAGTATCCTGTATCCTGGCTGATAGCAGACTGGCATTGGCAAAATTATTGTCGGCAATAAGCACCGATGAAAAGAATTGCTGCTTAAATGCAATCCATTTCAGCTTGGTATTAATAACCTTGCTCTCTTCTGCCTTGCTGGCACTGAACGACTCATCTTCATCTTCAAAATATTTAACCTGAAGATCGGTGTAATTATTTTCGTTGGCTGCACCTTTTTCCTGTCTCGGTACATACTCACCCCATACAAAATCGGGGTTACGGTTACTGGCATCAATTATTTTGTCCATATTCACAAAATTGATGTTGAACCGGAGCATATAATCGTTAGGTTTTACCGTATATACATATTCAATATAGGAATCAGAGCCCGAATAAAGACGCATGGAAACAGAATCGGCTTTATCCTTCACCACAACTTCGCTTCCCTTATTTGCAGGCCTAAAGAACAAATCGTTGGTTTTAATAGACTTATTTTGAGAGAAGAAATTCAAACCAAACCTGGTGGAATCGCCATCGAAAAGAAGCAACGGTTTTCCGTTATAACGTTTGTATTTCTTTAATTCAACGGAGTAAGGCCTCCCCCCTTTGGTACTGATCTTAACTTTCAGCAAATCGTTTTCGATGGTCACAAAACGATTGGTATCCTGAGCCGAGGCTGCAAACGAGCCAAAATCATTTTCCAGCTTCTTTTCCCTCATCGAATCTGCCTCTTGTTTGGGTAAAGCTGCCTGACTGATAGAATCTTTGATTCTTGATTCCAACTGCCTCTGACGTTCCTGTTTCTGAACAAGCGTAATGGAATCGTATCTGCGCTGCGCTTCTTCTCGCTGTTCTTTTGAAGGTCGGGAAATAACACTGTAAATGATCAGGATACCTACAATAAGCACGATCCCAATAATTGAATTCCTATCCATGTTAATCGTATATCTTTTTGATTTATATTTTTTTACTGATTAAAATCCACCCTTTCAGGCAGCCACAAAGCTATAAAAAAGGATTGAATAAGGGTGAAGGGGTAACTAATTTAATGAACATTTAATGCGAAGTTAATCCGATATCTGAATGAAACATGAAGAACAAAGACATAGCCCATTTCCACAATTTCGCTCAAAGGATGATTCGTGGAAATGGGCCGGATCCATCTTATCTGTTTGTTATTGCTTTCCTTTATGTTTTAACGCCGCTTTTACAAACGATACAAACAACGGATGAGGGTTTATAACAGTACTACTGTATTCCGGATGAAACTGAACACCTACAAACCACGGGTGAGATGGTATCTCAACAATCTCTACGAGATTCGTCTCAGGATTCATACCCACGGCAATCATACCGGCTTTTTCGAAATCGCACAAATAATCGTTATTGAATTCATAACGGTGACGGTGACGTTCCAAAACCTGCGATTTTCCATAAGCAGCGTGTGTCTTGGTATTTTCTTTTACAACGCAGGGATATTCGCCCAAACGCATGGTACCACCTTTCTCCGTAACGCCCTTCTGTTGCTCCATTAAATCGATCACCGGATACGGTGACGTATGACTCATCTCAGTAGAATGAGCATTGGCATATCCTAATACATGACGTGCAAATTCTATAACAGCTACCTGCATACCCAGACAAATACCAAAATAAGGAATCTGTTTCTCACGGGCGAATTTAGCAGACAGTATTTTGCCGTCTATGCCACGTTCGCCAAAGCCCGGCGCTACCAATATTCCGTGAAAGCCTTTAAGCAATTCATCAATCGTTTGTTCATTAATGGTTTCGGAATGAATGCAAACCAGATTCACTTTACATTCGTTCTTGGCACCTGCATGTATAAATGATTCGATGATTGACTTATAAGCATCGGGCAATTCAACATATTTTCCAACCAAAGCGATCTTTACATCGCTCTTGGGATTTTGAAGTTTTTTAAGAAACTCTTTCCATTCGGTAAGTTTGGGAGTTTCACCTGGCGAAAGTTGCAACTTACGAAGAACAGTAACATCGAGCTTCTCCTTTTGCATCAGGATGGGTACTTCGTATATAGTAGAAACGTCAATTGACTCCACAACCGAATGACTATCAACATTGCAGAACAAGGCAACCTTCTTGCGAAGGTCCTCTGTGAGAGTTTTTTCGGTTCGAAGAACAAGAATATCGGGTTGAACTCCATTTTCGAGCAACGCTTTTACAGAGTGCTGGGTGGGCTTCGTCTTTAATTCGCCGGAGGCTGCCAAGTACGGAACAAGCGTAAGATGAATAACCAGCGAGTTTGCCGGCCCTAACTCCCAACGCAACTGACGTACAGCTTCGATATACGGTAACGATTCAATGTCACCTACAGTTCCTCCAATCTCTGTAATCACTACATCAAACTTGTTCAGGGTTCCTACAAGTTTGATACGGCGTTTAATCTCATCAGTGATGTGAGGAATTACCTGTACTGTTTTACCCAGATAATCACCCCGGCGTTCCTTGTTGATTACCGATTGGTAGATACGTCCGGTAGTTACGTTGTTTGCCTGAGTGGTATGCACACCGAGGAAACGTTCGTAATGCCCAAGATCCAGATCTGTTTCGGCGCCATCCACCGTAACATAACATTCGCCATGTTCATAAGGGTTTAAAGTTCCCGGATCTACATTGATATAGGGGTCAAGCTTTTGAATTGTTACAGCATATCCCCTTGATTGGAGCAATTTTGCAAGTGAAGCAGAAATAATTCCTTTTCCCAATGAGGAAGTAACACCGCCTGTTACAAAGATGTATTTTGTTGAGTTCAAAGTATATATTATTTTAAAATAGTCATTATTGTCTATAAATAGTCCAAAATTCAAATTTTAAAGTTCAAAGCTCGCGGTCTGAATCCCTGACCTTAAACTTTGAACTTTAAACCATAATGCAAGCAGCTTTGAACTATTCCTCGTCGTCCATGCTATCAATCATACGGACTTTTTCTTCGATGAGCTTGATTTCGTCCCTGGCTTGCTGGATCTTACGCTTTACCTCTTCAATCATCGAATCGGCATTTTTGGATTTGGCGAAGAATCCAATATTGTTTTCCCAAACCACGATATCGCTTTCCAGTTGTTTCAGACGGTTAATAGACTTATCTCTTTCCATCAGTAACTTACGGTCGCCTTTAGGCTTGGTTGAAATATTTTCAATTTTATTCTTGAATTTCAAAAGATTCTTCCGGGTATCATCCACCTTCAGATTATCGAAGTGGCGATTAATAGCTTCGCGGTACCTCTTCTGCACTTCTTCTTTGTTCTTGAGCGGTACAAAACCAATTTCGCTCCAACGTCGCTGAAAATCCTTAAGCTTCTGGAAGTTTTCCTCAGTATCGTCACTGGGAACAAAAGCCACAATCTCGTCGATAAGCGTATTCTTCAGCTTTAAATTCTCATCATACTGACTATCGATGGTGTTAAAATGCTTGGCCTTATTCTCAAAAAAATGATCGCACGCAGCCCTGAATCTTTTCCATATCTGATCCGAATGTTTACGTGGCACAGGACCTATTTCTTTCCATTTCTTCTGAAGATTGATCAGATCCTCTGTGGTAGCTCTCCATTCGGTACTATCCATCAATGATTCAGCCTGAATGCAGAGATCCGTTTTAAGCTGAAGATTGTTATTCTGTTCTTCTTTATTATGGGCAAAATATTCGCGCTTACGTGCAAAGAAACTGTCGCAGGCTGTGCGGAAACGATTATATATCCTGTTGTTGTCCTTTTTGGGAGCAAACCCGATAGTGCGCCAGATCTTTTGCAGTTCAATCATTTCCTGATAGAACTGCTCCCATTCTTTAGGCGATTTTATCTCGGTGTTGCTGATTTCTTCAGCCCGCTCGGAAAGGATTGTCTTAGATTCCAGGTTCTTCTTCTGAGTCTGTTTCAGTGATTCGAAATACTCTTGGTGTTTCTTGTTAATCTTGGATGTAATGGCTTTAAAGCGTTCCCAAATCTCAGTTTTCATCTCCTGAGGAACGGGACCAACTTCGCGCCATTGTTCATGTAGTTTTTGCAGAACTCTAAAAGCCTTGATGATTGAAGGTTCTAGAAGTAATTCCTCCGCCTTTTCACAAATCCCAAGTTTTGCTTCGAGATTCTTTTTCAGGTCCAGGTCCCGAAGTTCCTTGTTAATCTTTATGAAATCATAAAAAATCTCAACATAATGATGGTAAGTATCCCAAAGATCCTTAATGTTCTGCTGAGGAACAACACCGATGGCCCGCCATTGATTCTGAAGTTCACGAAACTGATGGAAAGTATCATTAATCGATTCCTTTTTATTCACCAGTTCCTTGATTTCCTCAATAATCCTGTATTTCTCTTTCAGATTCTTTTGCTTCTCAAGCTCCAGCTTGTGGTTAAATTCGGACTTCAGGTCGCGGTATTTTTTCAGCAATTCTTTCAGACGCTCTTCCAGAGGATCAGGCTCCGGCGTAAAAATGGTCTCCTCTCCGGATTCTTCGGCCTCCTTGCGGAGTTTGTCCAAATCAGCTTTATGCTTTTTATAGAAGTTTATTTTAATACTTTCAACGCTAAGCCTTATCTTCTCTATGGGCACACTCGATAAAATATGATCGAGCTTCTGAACTAACTCATGTTTTGAAAACTGTGAATAATCCTCGCTTGGTTCCTCGCTTTCGTCAATTCCCTCGACCAAATGCTCCTCAATATTATTGGGGTCAACATTTATTTCGTCTTCGTCAGTCTCCTCCTCATGATGAGCCAGTACAAACTCCTCAAGATTTTCATCATGAGTTGGAATCTTGGTTGCAACCTCATCTTTATTTACATCGGAATCATCAAGCGTATTTTCGACGGGATTTTCATCCGGCTCGAATTGTTCGTTCTGAACAGTGTCTTTAGGATCAGAAGTTTCCATCACAGTGCAATTAATCAAAAAATTAAGTTACGAAAATATATAATTGGCAGCTAATACTCAAAGATTTTAAGGAAATAATAATCTGTAGAATGAAACAGTCGTTGCATTGTAAACAATAGAATTTACAACAATGTTGGATAATACTTGAATATTACTCCAAAAAAAGCGAGGACATGTGTAAATTCATAAACTTTTTATACTTTTGCACAATCGATTGTACAGATACCTAATTGTCAGAATAAAAAGTCTTTATATACAACCGTAAATGATTTAGAATGTATTATTTATAAACTTAATCTTATGCCAGTAAAATATCAGATTCGCTATGCTGCACATCCCGACGATGTTAAGCATTATGACACCGAAAAAATCAGGAAAGAATTTCTTGTAACTCCTGTCATGGTAAATGATGAAATTAATTTGGTTTACTCACTTTACGATCGCTACATTGTTGGCGGTGCGGTACCAGCCACTAAATCGCTGGAGCTTGAAACAATTGAACCGTTGAAGTCTAAATTCTTTACCGAACGTCGTGAGATAGGGATCATCAACGTCGGAGGAAAAGGCTCAGTGAAAGTTGATGATAAGGAGTACGTACTCGAGTATAAGGAAGCTTTGTACATTGGTGCCGGAAATAAGAAAATTTTCTTCATCTCGGCTGACAAAGCTAAACCTGCACATTTCTATATCAATTCGGCTCCTGCACATCATGCCTACCCGGACAAAAAAGTTGCACTTGCCGATGCTGACGTACGTGAGCTCGGTTCTCTGGAAACATCTAATGCCAGAAAGATTAACCGGTTAATCATTAATAGCAAAGTCCCTACCTGTCAGTTACAGATGGGTATGACCGAATTAAAGCCGGGAAGTGTATGGAACACCATGCCT